>CAVKHB010000072.1:0-7066 GCA_963656005.1 Coriobacteriaceae bacterium | reverse complement strand
CCCTTGGTCTGAGCGGGGAAGTAGTCTTTGAAGATTGGGAAGTAGTGTTCCCAGAATTGCGGACTTCTGGCGACCAAGTTTTCCCAGAGCCGGCTTTGGCTTTCGTGGAAGGCCATGTTGACGCCCTCTCCTAGGGAGGTGCCCTTAATCCAACCGTTGCAAGCGCCCATTTCATAGATGGCGTGGCCACCTTCGTGAACTATTGTGAAAAGTTGAGAGGTGACGTTGGGGTCTTCGTAGCGAGTTGTGATGCGAATATCGTCCACACCAACAGTTGAGGTGAAAGGATGGGCTACCACGCCAATTGTGGAGCGGTCAAATTCAAAGCCCAGGTCTGTAAGAACTTGGTTAGAGAAGGCCTTTTGCTTGTCTATGTCGTACTTTTCGTACAAGAAAGCCTCATCTTGCTCTGTTACCTGCTTTGGAGAAGAGGCCACCTGCTCCATTACGGCCTTGATAGTTTTCTCCATGCCATCAAAAAGTGTGGAGATTTCTGCCGAATCAAAGCCCATATCATATTTATATAGAAGGGTGTCGTATAGACTCCTACCATTGGAAGAAAGTTGTGCACTTTCTTTGACCAGAGTCACAAGACGCTCTAAATATGGCGCAAAAGCCCTGTAATCGCCATTTTTTCTAGCTTCAAACCATTGATTTTGGCAATTGCTAGAAGCTTCGCTTAAGGCTTCAACCAACTCTAAAGGAAGAACAGATTCGTCCTCATAAACCTTTTTGCGTTTGCGGATTAAAGCCTTTTGCTCGTCGGTAGCATCTTGAACATCTGAAAGAACATCAAGAACCTCCTTCATCTTTGGGCCTGCAACAATATTGTGAACCAAAGATGAAAGATATGCTGTCTGCTTTCCCCTTTCTTCTCCGCCTTTCTTACTCATGACGGTTTCAAAATCATATCCAAGGACTGCGTCAATATGACTTATAAGAGTTGCCTCTCTGTCCATTTTTTCAAGGGAAGCAAAAGCCTCCAGTTCTTTTTTGTTCATTTCAATGTCCTAATTTTGCAAAATTGTGTAAAAAATTACAGTTGAGCCTTGTCAGCGACCATCTTATTGACTTCGTCAAGGAAAGCCTGAAGCTCAAGACCGTTAACCTGCTTGCCTCCTCTGTAACGTACAGAAACAAGGTTTCCAGCTTCTTCCTTCTCACCAACAATGATGGTATAAGGAATTTTCATGTTAGCAGCAAGTCTAATCTTGTTGTTCATTCTGTCATCAGAAAGATCGCTTGTAACTCTAAGGCCAGCCTCCTTGAAAGTCTTTTCAAGTTTTTTAGCATAGTCAAAGAACTTATCGCCAACTGGAACAATTCTAATCTGCTCAGGTGCCAACCATGGTGGGAAAGCCCCTGCATAGTGCTCCAAGAGAACACCAAAGAATCTCTCAATGGAACCAAGGAGAGCTCTATGAATCATATAAGGTCTCTTCTCTACGCCGTCTTTGTCAACAAAGGTAAGCTTGAATCTCTCTGGGAGGTTAAAGTCAAATTGAACGGTTGAAAGCTGCCATTCTCTTCCAATAGCATCCTTAATCTTGAGGTCAATCTTTGGGCCATAGAAAGCACCACCGCCTTCATCAATATCGTAAGCAAGACCCTCTTTCTCAACAGCCTTCTTAAGAGCGGCAGTTGCAGCTTCCCACTTCTCTGGTTCACCAACAGACTTTTCAGGCTTTGTCGAAATGTAAGCATGAATTTCCTTGAAACCAAAGGAATGAAGCATATAAAGAGAGAATCTTAGGACTTCAATAATTTCTTCGTCCATCTGCTCAGGAGTTACAAAGAGATGTGCATCATCCTGTGTAAATCCACGTACTCTCATTAGACCATGCAAAGCACCAGCCTTTTCATATCTATAAACAGTACCAAGTTCAGCCCATCTGCAAGGAAGATCTCTGTAGCTCTTCTTGCTGTTCTGATAAATCATGATATGGAATGGGCAATTCATTGGCTTTACATAATAATCTGCCTTATCCATCTCCATTGGTGGATACATGCTATCCTTGTAGAAGCCAAGGTGACCTGAAGTTTCCCACAACCAGCTCTTTCCAACATGTGGTGTATAGACCATCTCATAGCCATTCTTGTAGTGCTCTTCGCGCCAGAAGTTCTCAATAATTTGTCTTACTCTAGCTCCCCTTGGATGCCAATAAACAAGTCCTGGACCTGCTTCCTCATGAAGGCTGAACAAATCAAGTTCCTTTCCAAGTCTTCTGTGGTCTCTCTTTTCAACATCCTCAAGATACTGAAGATAAGCTCTCAAATCTTTTGGATTGGTGAAAGCTGTACCATAAATTCTTGTAAGCATCTGATTGTGCTCATCTCCACGCCAGTAAGCACCAGCAATGCTCAAAAGCTTGAATGAGTCTGCTCTAAGTTCTTTTGTAGAAGCAACATGTGGGCCTCTACAGAGGTCTGTGAAATTGCCTTGATTATAGATTGTAACCGTCTCGCCCTCTGGAATAGCATCAAGAAGCTCCAACTTAAACTTCTGGTCCTTGAACATTTCTGCAGCCTGTGCACGAGAAACTTCAATTCTCTTGAATTCCTTCCCCTGAGCGATGATTTTCTTCATGTTCTCCGTAATGGTTTCAAGATCCTCTGGTGTAAGAGTTCTTGGAAGCTCAAAATCATAATAAAAACCATTTTCAATTGAAGGCCCTATTGCAATCTGTGCAGTAGGGAAAATCTCAAGAACAGCCTCAGCCATGACGTGAGCCATGGAGTGTCTGATCATCTTTAGCTTTTCATCCTGAGAGATCTTTTCTGACATATCTATCTCCTGTAACGCTTAGTGCGAATTATACACAAATTATGTAAATCTCGACTTGGATTGTATTCCAATGGCAGGGCTTTTTCAATATATGTAGAGATTTTATGCAGCGAGTTGTATGTAGCTTGTATGCGGTGCTTTGTGTGCTCCTGCCCTATATGGCTTGCAATACCTGCTCAACCCTCTCTATCTCGTCCATGGGGGTTGAAGACCCAGAGAGCAATGCCACCGTCTCAAATTTTTTCAACTTTTGCACGAGATCTTGGTCAATTCCCGCCGCATTTTCCACCAAAAACACTGGTTTTCCACTTTTTTCGGCCACGAGAGCCAAATTCTTGGTGTTTGAACTATTGCGCCCGCCAACCACAACCGCACAATCACACTGGCACGCAAGCTCAAACCCCTCCAGCTCTCTTTTTTCACAAAGCGCGCATGGACTATTCCCAAAACCGATGTTTTTATATCTCGTTTTTAGAAAATCAGTTATGCTGTTATAATCTTCTTTAGAGAACGTAGTTTGTGTCACGACAAAAACTTCTTCTTCAGCCTTTATTTTGTCTGATTGTAGTAGTTCTTTTGCATCTTCCATGCAAGTTAAAAGAAAAGATTTAGCCAAAACCCCTTTCTCTACTTCTACCCCCTGAAGTCCCAAAGTCTCTGCATGTCCGTCATAGCCTAGAATAATTACTTTTTTCCCTTCTTTTGCAGCCCATCTAAGAGCATTAGCAGCCTTTAACACCGTTGGACAAGTAGAATCAATGAGCAAAAAATTCGCATTCTCAAAGGCTCTCCTATCACAATCTTTAATCCCATGTGCCCTAATTAAAGCCACCCCTGGATTATTATATTTTGGAGTTTTAATTGTTTTAAGTCCTTTTTTTTCAAAATAAGAGACAATATCATCATTGTGTATAAGTTTTCCTACACTATAACAAGGCAGCCCCTTTTCTTTGGAAAGCTGTACAGCCTCCTCAGCCAAACGAACAGTGTTAGAAACCCCATAACAATAGCCTATAATTGAACTTTTCTTAACAATCATTGCCTTTTCCTAAAAAAAATACTCCCAACCTAGGAGTATTTTTATGAGGTTTTTGCTAAACCTCTTCAGTCTTTCCTTTCCTCTGCAGTTTCTTCAGCTTTTGGAGATTCTTCTGGTTTTGCCTCTTCAGCCTTTGGAGCCTCTTCTGGTTTTGCTTCTTCAGCTGGCTTTTCAATCTTCTCTACTTTCTCAACTTTGCCTTTCTTTGCAGTGGTAGCTACTTCAGGTTTCTTATCAAGAATTTGAGAAATAGCATTCTTACTGAACTCGATTCTTGTATTATCATCAACCTTAATAATGACTGTATTGTCTTTAACAACAGCAACAGTTCCTCTAATGCCACCAATTGTAACAACCTTGTCACCCTTCTTCATGGCGGCGAGCATGTCTCGAGCTTCCTTATCTCTCTTCTTTTGTGGTCTAATCATCAAAAAATAAAAAATAACAATGATAAGAGCAAAAGTGATAAGTGTTGTCCACATTGATCCTGAACTTGCTGCGGATGTTGAACTTGTGGAGCTTCCTGTGGTACCTAAAGCCATTATTAATGAATACATATTAAGCCTCTCTTTTACAAACTTGAACGTTAAGTAAAGATACACGGATGTTAGATAATTGTCAAATGACAAAAAAAGTCAAAAAAAAAGGCTACACCCAAACACGGCCAAACCGATATTTGTTGTAGCCTTCTAAAGAATAAGAAGTCTTTACATCATTGGTCCCATTCCACCGGCACCAGGAGCTGGAGCTGGTTCTGGAGCAGGAATATCTGTAATAGCACATTCTGAAGTAAGAATCAAAGCTGCAATGCTTGCTGCATTCTGAAGAGCACTTCTTGTAACCTTAACTGGGTCAATAATACCGGCAGAAACCATGTTAACCCACTTATTGTTGTTAGCATCATAGCCAATGCCCTTTTCGCTGTTCTTACACTTATCAGCAATGATAGCACCATCTTCACCAGCATTTTCTGCAATCTGGCGCATAGGTTCTTCAAGCGCTCTGCGGACAATCTTGTAACCAATGACTTCTTCGTCTGTGAGACCAGAGAGGTCATTGCTTTCCATCTTCTTAGCAGCCTGAACAAGAGCTACCCCACCACCAGGGATGACGCCCTCTTCAATAGCGGCACGAGTTGCATTAACTGCATCTTCAACTCTATGCTTTCTTTCCTTAAGTTCAACTTCTGTAGGAGCACCAACGTTGATAACAGCAACACCACCAGCAAGTTTTGCAAGGCGTTCCTGGAGCTTCTCACGGTCATAATCACTTGTAGTATCAGCAATCTGCTTCTTGATTTGAGCAATTCTATCCTTAAGATTTGCAGAATCACCAAGACCATTGATGATAGTTGTATTCTCTTTCTCTACCTTAATGCTCTTTGCACGGCCAAGCTGTGAAAGCTCTGCGTTCTCAAGCTTCATACCAAGCTCTTCGCTAATGACCTGACCACCTGTGAGGATTGCAATATCTTCAAGCATTGCCTTTCTTCTGTCGCCAAAGCCAGGAGCCTTAATTGCACAAACATTGAGTGTTCCTCTAAGAGAGTTGACAACCAAAGTTGTAAGAGCTTCACCATCAACATCTTCTGCAATGATAAGAAGAGGTTTGCTTGTTTGAACAACTTTCTCAAGAATAGGAAGAAGTTCTTTCATTGAAGAAATCTTCTTGTCATAGATGAGGATGTAAGGATCTTCCAAGAGGGATGTCATTGTTTCGCGGTTGTTAGCAAAGTAAGCTGAAATATAACCACGATCAAACTGCATACCTTCAACAAAATCAGTTGTAGTCTCAATATTCTTGGACTCTTCAACGGTGATAACACCATCCATACCAACCTTTTCCATTGCGTTAGCAATCTCTTCACCAATAACTCTATCATTGTTAGCAGAAATAGAAGCAACCTGAGTGATTTCTTCCTTTTCGCTTACTGGCTTTGCCTCAGCTTTGATTTCAGCAACTGCATCTGCAACAGCCTTATCAATACCACGCCTAATGCCCATTGGGTTAACACCAGCAGAAACACTCTTCATGCCCTCTTTTGTAATTGCCCATGCAAGAACTGTTGCGGTTGTGGTTCCATCACCAGCAACATCGTTTGTCTTGGAAGCAACTTCCTTAACAAGCTGTGCGCCCATGTTCTCAAACGGATTTTCCAGTTCAACTTCACGAGCAACTGTAACACCATCTTTTGTAATCATTGGAGCACCATACTTTTTATCAAGAAGAACTGTGCGCCCCTTTGGACCCAAGGTAGTCATAACTGCCTTTGCAATCTGTTCAACACCAGAAACCAAGGATTTTCTAGCATCCTCACTAAACTGAAGCTGTTTAGCCATAAAATTTATCTCCTAAAATTATAATCAAATCTTGGCGGCTCACGGCCAACCTTAGAAAAGATACAAAAGAATGAATGAGAAATCAAGCAAAGTTAAGAACTAGAATATAATTGCACTCATTGCAAGGGCAAAAACTGCTGAAAAAATATTAGAAAGGAGGTTCACCATATCATTATCAATCCACCGAATACCTTGAACTAGCTCAAATTGATGACCCTCTTTATTGACTTTTTCCGTCAATTCTCCAGTTTCCGGATCCTTGTAATGAGCTTGCGCACAGGCTCCAAGATAAGAATCCACTATGCAGCCCATAAAGCCCGTGAACGTGATAACACTCAAAGAAAGCCAAAAAGCAGAAGAACTTCCAAGATAATCCTTAAAGAAAATTGCCCAAGAAAGACCAATAAATAAAGAGGAAATAAAGGCAGCGGCCGTTCCAAGTAAAGTAATTCCACCAGAAAGTCCTTTTGGAACGGGAGTAAAGGTTCTTATTGAGACGGGAGGTTTTTTGCTGAGCCTACCAATTTCACCTGCAAAAGTGTCACTTGTGGCCTCCGCTATGGCTGCTCCGAGAAGAACCAAAGAAGACATCTTTCCCGTACAATACCACATAAGTGCTCCAAGGGTAGCCATAAGCCCATTTGCAAGAACTTGCATAATATCTCTTTTTGAACCTTTCTTTTCTATGTTTTTTTCATTCAAAGATTGTTGAGAAAGACGCTTTGAGATCCTTCCAACAACATTGCTTCCAACAAAGAAGAACAGTAATAAAAGAAAACCTTCAAGCTTTGTGCACCAAAGAGCAACAGCCCCTATCACAACTGCAGCAATAGCCCCAGAAATATCTAAAGACTGTTTTTTTAATGCAATGATTGCAAATAATACCATCATTCCCACAATAAG
>CAVKHB010000071.1:6004-7095 GCA_963656005.1 Coriobacteriaceae bacterium | reverse complement strand
GTGTTGAGGAGGTTCATAATGGCAGATAAAAAAACAAAAGAAGACGTAAAAGAAGAAAAAGAATTGTCGTTTGAGGAAAAATTGAACAAACTTGAGGAAATTGCAAAAGATCTCCAAGATCCAAACACAGACCTTCAAAAGGCTGTTTCCCTATACGAAACAGGGATGAAACTTGCAAATGATGTAGATAAAGAGCTTTCAAAGATTGAAAGACGCATTGAGATTGTCACAAGCGCACCAGGTGAATCTCCTGAGGGAGTTTTGACAGAGGAACTGTGAGTTTTTTGTAAAGCTTGTTTTTAGCGCCTATTCTGAAGCTCCAACTCCATCTGCGCTCTCACACAAATGGAAAGAGTATCTACCTTCCAAGGATGGGAATGCTTTCAAATACTCAGTGCCAACCTTCTCTTCAATCTCATCTGCACGCTCTGGGTCAATGAGAGCCATGCAACAGCCCTTAAACCCTGCACCAGAAAATCTGCCACCATATATGCCAGAAGTAGCACGCATGATTTCATAGAGCTTTTTCAGCTCGTCGCAACCACACTCATAGTTGTAGATACTGGAGGCTCCACTTTCAAAGACCAAAGCACCATAGTTCTCAAGATCTCCAGCTCTCCAGAGTTCAGCACCTTTTACTGCCCTACCGAACTCGGTAAAGTAATGCTCTGCACGACGTCTCCACAACTCTGGAAGCCTATCTTTATAGGACTCAAAAACCTCATAAGGAACCTCACGTAAACGTGTTTGTTCAAATGAATTATAGTCCATTCCAGCATAAGCCAAAAGTGCATAGGCTGCCGCCTTACATTCATCTTGTCTAAGATTGTACTTAGAATTCTTCAGTGAGCGTTCTAAGCCAGAAAAGAAAATTGCAAACTTGTACGGTTTCATATTTGCAGCAGTTGGAATGAGCTCATATTGGTCACTAAGAGTGTCCAAGTATAGCAGGTGGTCTTTCTTTGCCAAAACTTCACAGCTTTGATCCAGCTTTCCACAGGACACCCCAACATACTCGTTCTCTGCCATCTTGGCCATGAGAATCATTTCCATCTCACTGAGTTGAATTCCATTCACTTTGCAAAGTGCTT
>CAVKHB010000071.1:3072-5994 GCA_963656005.1 Coriobacteriaceae bacterium | reverse complement strand
CACTAAGTTTATATTTTTCACCAAGCATTTTGGCAGCACCACGAAGATGATCTGCCCAATCTCCTTGCTTTTGCTCAGGCACAGCATTGACAAAAAACTGCGCACGCTTGGGAAAATTCACAGAGCGTAACTCTATAATTCCATTATACTTAGGACTATATGCAAGATGTACGCCCTTATCCAGCGCAAACCCATTAATTTTTCCAAATTGATGGTCTATATGTGCACCAAGCGGGCATACTCTATAAGGACAAAAGGACATCTCCTGAGGCGCCTTATGGTAGGTTTTCTCAAAAACTTCAATACATTTCATTTTTCAACTACTCCCTTCTCTGTTTCTGGGAGGTAGAATTTTTTGTACCATTGCGCAAATTTGCGCAATCCTTCTTGCAATGAAGTATGAGGTTTAAACCCAAAGTCACGTTCTAATGCAGAGGTATCGGCATAAGTGACGGGGACATCGCCGGGCTGCATTGGAACAAGCTTTTTGTGAGCATCAAAATCGTAGTCTGCTGGAAGGACACCGGCGCGAATTAATTCCTGTGAAAGAATTTGCACAAAATCAAGCAATTTTTCTGGATTGCTGTTTCCAATGTTGTAGACGGCATAAGGTGGAATTGGAAGGCCATCCTCACCATTTTTCTTCTCAGGAGGCCTTTTCATCACGCGAATAACGCCTTCAACAATGTCATCAACATAAGTAAAATCTCGCTTACAATTACCAAAGTTGAAAATCTCAATGGTATCGCCCTTAACTAGCTTATTTGTGAAGCTAAAATAGGCCATGTCTGGCCGTCCGGCTGGACCGTAAACTGTGAAAAAGCGCAATCCAGTTGACGGGATATTGTAAAGCTTACTGTAAGCATGAGCCATAAGCTCGTTTGACTTTTTGGTGGCTGCGTACAAAGAAACAGGATTGTCAACTTTGTCATCTGTGGAATATGGCACCTTCTTGTTACTACCATAGACAGACGAGCTTGAGGCATAAACCAAGTGCTCCACTGGATAATGTCTACACGCCTCAAGAATGTTATAGAACCCAATTAAATTACTCTCTATGTAAGCATCTGGATTTGTGATGGAATAGCGCACTCCAGCCTGAGCTGCAAGATTAACAACTATTTCAGGTCTATACTTCCTAAAAAGGTCATCTATTAGCTCTTTACATGCTATATTACCCTTAATAAACGTGTAATTATCGTATTTTTGAAGCCCGCCAAGGCGTTCTTCCTTAATGCGAACATCATAATAGTCGTTCATATTATCAAGGCCAATGACCTTAACATCTTTCTCTGTTGTCAATAAGCGTTTTACAAGATTAGCCCCAATGAAACCAGAGGCTCCAGTCACCAAAATAGTTCTCATGTGCACATCATAACACAAAGCAATGCAAATGCTAAGAGAAAGCTGATATAGAGTTTACGGTGGAGCTTGCATTTGAGGGTCAAGATAAAAGCTCAGGGGGCAACTCAGGTGGGAAGCTCAGGTGGGAAGCTCGGGTGGGAAGCTCAGGGGAAAGCTCAGGTGCAAGCTCAGGTGCAAGCTTAGGGGTAATCTCAGGGGAAAGCTCAGGTGGCAAAGACATTCTTGAAGGCGGCAAAATTCTTGTTGTGCCTGTCATTAGAAACGCTCTTCGCAATTTGCGAATCGCATCCCTATCACACAGGCCACAGCCCTTTCAAATGCTTTTAGCCAAACCCCACTTTTCCAAGCTTCTAGTTGTTGCTTGATTCCTCTGCCATTAACCTACGTTGCGAAAGTTGCAAGTATTCTTCTTCCGAATCTATACCAATAAATTTGCGTCCTAGCTTTATGGCTGCAACACCCGTTGTAGAGCTACCACAGAATGGATCCAAGACCAAGTCTCCCTCTTTGGAAGAGGCCTTGATTATTCGTTTAAGAAGAAATAAGGGCTTTTGCGTTGGATGACTACCTTCTTTTTTCTCCTTAGGGGGAGTAAGAGAAGAAACCCAGACATCTTTCATCTGTTTTCCACCATTTTCTTCTTTCATAAGGTCATAATTAAAAATGTGTTGGCTTTTGTGTTCTTTTTTACACGCCCAAATTATGGTTTCTGTGCTGTGAGTAAAGCACCTACAAGCTAAGTTCGGGGGAGGATTTGTCTTTTGCCAAGTAATATTATTGATGATAGAAAATCCTTCCTGTTCAAGGGCTGCACCAATACTGTAAATATTATGGTAAGTGCCACTAATCCATATAGAACCAGAAGGCTTTAGTACATCTTTGCATAATCTGATCCATTGCCGATTGAAGGCGTATTTCTCATCAAAGGAACCAATTTTATCCCAATTACCCTTGTTTACGGACACCATTTTACCACTATGACAGGTAATGCCATTGTTACTTAAAAAATACGGGGGATCTGCAAAAATCAAATCAATTGATTCCTTCTCAATCTTTTTAAGCAAATCCAAGCAGTTTCCATGTAGAAGAATTGCACTATCAAAGAGATAAAACGGTTTTAGGCTTTCATCAATAGGAAAATTGCACATTAAACAAACAAGCTCTTCATAATTCCTTTGTTGATGTCATTGATGTTGTATAAATCTTCAAGAACATCAAAAGTTTCTTCCAAATTATGTCTTGCACTAATCCAGCCAAGACCATCGGTAAACCAAACAAACTTAGCCCCAACAACTTCTCTCATTTCCAATGCCAAGGTTTTATAACTGCGAGCAGTTTCATTTAGCTTGGAGCCTCCACTGGTATAAAAGTTTGTTTCAATCAAATAGACATATTCTTTGCCTTTTACAACAAAGTCAAAACGCTTTTCTGTTTTTCCTTGGTTTGACAAAGCAGAAAGATTTAGACCCCATTTCTTCTCAACCGCGCTAAGTTGCATCTCTTTGAAATAGGAAATGTCCCTTCTAAATCCAGTTTGAATAAGTGCTTTCTCAACCA
>CAVKHB010000071.1:0-3028 GCA_963656005.1 Coriobacteriaceae bacterium | reverse complement strand
CAACCAAGTCTTCCATCAAATGACCTCCCCTATTCTTCCTTCCGTTAGAGTCAAGGCCAACCTCCACTCCAGTAGAATAGTCCACCAAATTGCTTACCAAATGGCATTTAAGCAAGTCAAATAATCCCGATTCCCTCATAAAATACTTATACTCCGAAATCTCCTCCTCCAAAAGGTCGTGAGTTCTGAAATTAAAAGTTTTCTCGCCAACGACATCGGTATAAGTAGAGATCTCATCATCGCGTACAGCTATCAAAAGAGGTATGCATTTCAAGACCGATGGATATCTACGAACAAGCATCTCAAAATCTGCTTCTATGTTCTTTGAATTAACTAGAGAGTTGAGCATATTCAGCTCAATTTTTACTTTATCTATATTTTCATAAACTTTCTCAAAATCAGTGTAGTAACTATAGTTTGCTATAGTCCGTTTCATGGTTTTGAGCCAAGGACTGAATTCTCTTTTCACAGGATCTCCTCAATAGTTGTAAATAAGTAGTTCTGAAATCTTCTTCCTACCCTCTACTTTACTACTGATATTCCTATTCGCAAAGATCCTTTCTATTTTAAATTCGCTGTATAAATCGTCAAAAAAATTGTCATTGGGATTGGTGTTCTTTGGATCTGAATTACTCAAAAGAAACTTGATGCCATTGGTTGAGAGCTCCCTTGTATAATTTGCAAGCTCCATTTGATCCTTATCTGTAAAACCACCGGAAGAATAGGAAGTAAAACTTGCTGTTGTGTTTAATGGCCTGTAGGGAGGATCAAAGTAAACAAAAGTTTTCTCATCCATAAAAGAGGTAGATTTTTTGTAATCAGCACAAACAATATCAGTATTTTGTAAGGCTTTTGAGTCATCCCTTAAGAGCTGCTCATCACAAATGAGAGGGTTTACATAGTCTCCCATTGGAACATTAAATTTATTCCTTGCATTTACTCTATAAAGGCCGTTAAAGCAGGTTCTATTAAGAAAAATAAATAAAGATGATATTTTTAGACCATCATTCTGATTTTCAATAAGTTGGTTGTATTGTTCTCTTTTTTCGTAATAAAAGGTGTTGCGGGCTTCTTTTCCAAGCGATTTAAATTGTTCTTGAAGCCTTGATAATTCTTCTACCAAATCATCAACCTTGTCCCTAACAGTCTTATATGTTGTTATTAAAGTTTTGTTGATATCGCTTATGTAAACGGCATCTAAATTATAGGATCTTAAAATTGAAAAAAGAAATGCACCACCACCAACAAAAGGCTCAGCATACTTTGTAATTGTTTTTCCAAAGCCCTCTGGAATGTGGGCAATTAGCTCAGGTAAAAGTTGTTTCTTTCCTCCTGCCCACTTCACAAACGGGGCACATCCTCTGTCATTCATGGTTTGGCATTATATAAAAATATCGACTGTAAGCAAAGAAGAATAAATTGCTCGGGAAATGATTTGCATAATATAGGAGGAATGAAACGACTGGAACAGTTAGAACGACCTGAACGGATAGAACAACCTGAACGGTTTGAACGGTTAGGACGACTGTAACGACTTGAACGACTGGAACGATTAGGACGACTGGAACGACCCACACGACCGCAACGACTGGAACGACTGGAACGACCCACACGAATTGGTGAACGGTTTGAACACTTGGTACAGATTGCGTTAATAAAAAAAGGCCTAGCCGTGGATACAAAGACTAAGCCCTTGGGGTGTAGTAATTACTTTCTTAATAGCTATTTCGCGGAGATTATGTTACGTACTTCTTCTTCGCTAAGAGAAAAGTATTGTCCTATTTTTGCGATAGGAACATTGTCCGCATACATGTTTCTGATGTTACAAGCTTTTTCTTCCTTTGCTTTGGCTTCTGCCTTGGCAATCTCTTTTTGAGCTTTTGCCCGTTCTTTTTGAACTTTGGCCTCTGCTCTTGCTTCAGCATCTGCTACACCTTGGTCATAGTTGTCTTGCATTAACATTTCTAACGTCATAGCACCTTTCCTCCATGTATCGTTGGAATTGAACTCTTTAACATAACCATCAATGGTTTTCACTGCATTACTGTTGGTTTTCATCCCAATAGCAGATATTCCACCATTAATGTACTTAAATAATTCTTCTAGGTCAAAGTTTATGTGCCCTTTGCTACCTTTGGTGTTCAAGTATATGTTATACCGTCCATTGTCTTCACACAAGTCTTCCTCTTCACATGTAGATTGGAACTTGTACATATACCTGTCTCTGTCAAATGGGTCAAAGGTACAGAGAAAGATAACATAGCTGTCTATGAGCTTACCGTATTTCATGCCCCTGTCTAATAAGTTGGCATCTATTAGGCTAGAGTAGGCTCTTGCTCTACGGGCAATGTTTCCTCTATTTGATCTTTGAAGTTCTACATTGTAAACGGTATCTGAGTTTTTGAAATATAAATCGAGCCTGATGCTCTTATTTTGTGGCCCAAGCTGAAGGAACTTCTGAACTTCAACTTCAACATATTTTTCGTCATTGTCAAAATTTCCTACATATTCAATTCTATCAATCTCTTTGTCTGGGAAGATGATTTGAAGTAATTGAGTACAAGCCTTTTTCTTTCTCATAACAGAAGCAAACATTAAGTCATTTTCAATAGGAATCATTTCTCTTTTATCCATAGAAAACCCCTCTAAAAAATAAGTATATGGACCTCACAGGAGGCCTATACTTATCAATTCAAAATTATTGAGAAAATCACTCAACTTTGGATATGAAGATTGCTTGCAACTACATACAGAGAAAGTAATTAAAAATATTCTTTTTGACTGTAAGAACCTTGATTATTTGGGGTAGAGTAAAAAAACGCCAGAATCTTAGGGGCTTGAATTTGCAATTTTTGTTTCAAAAATGTAACGTTTGAGAAGGAAGGCGCAGAAGTAGGGGAAGGTGTAGAATTTCCCGTTAAAGCCGATATTTTTGTTGCAAAGTTTTATGCCGTATTTAATATCGGGATATTTATCTTTTTCAATGAGATTTCGTAGGGATGCTGTTGCGTTGTCGGTCGACTTGACC
>CAVKHB010000070.1:0-7106 GCA_963656005.1 Coriobacteriaceae bacterium | reverse complement strand
CTTGATGGCGTAGAAGGTGCAACCAACTACTCCAACTCTGGTGGAGCCAGCTGGTATGTTTCTTCAAATTGCAAGAACACAGCCCTCGCCTATGATTTCTTGAAAACAACTCTCGGTTCATCTCTTGAACTTTATGATAACATCCTTATCTCCAATGGAGTTATCACAACTTATCTCCCAGCAGGAGAAAGCGAAAAGTACCAGACAGCAGTAGACTTCTACGCCGGTCAGAAAGTCTTCAGCGACATTGTTGACTATGCAAAAGGCGTCCCAGCTTGTGACTTTGGAGCCTACTACAACGACATTAGATCTGCTATCACTGTAGCAATTACTAACGTTGTTCAGAAGGGTGCAGATATCAAGGCAGAGATGAAGACAGCTCAAGAAACTGTTGAATTTGCAATTGGTAACTAAGTAAACTCTCTTTGAGGGGCAGGCTTAGCACCTGCCCCATTTTTTTTAGGGGTACGCATGAAAACGTTAAAAAAAGGACTTACCTTAGAGAAGAAACAACGAATAACAGGCTGGTTTTTCCTAATTCCTGCTGCTCTATTAATCTTCTTGTTCTGCTTTTATCCAATGTTTCAGGCTATTATCCTTTCTTTCAAAAAAGGTACTAACCAGAACGCAAAATGGGTCGCTTTTTATAATTACGCCCGTCTTCTTAAAGATAAAACCTTTAGAGAGTGTTTGTTTAACACTGTTTTTTACTTCTTAATCCAAGTTCCTATTATGCTTATCTTGGCCCTTATTTTGGCCCAGATGCTGAACAATCCCAAGCTCAAAGGTAAAGGCATTTTTAGGACACTCATATTCCTACCCTGTGCAACATCACTTGTATCCTACTCCATGATTTTCAAGTCATTGTTTGCCGCAAATGGATTTATAAACACAATGTTGGGCTGGCTCAATATAGCCCCAATAAACTGGTTTAATAACGCTTGGACAGCGCGTTTTGTAATAATAGTAGCGCTAATTTGGCGTTGGACTGGTTATAACATGGTCTTTTACCTAGCAGGTTTGCAAAATATAGATTCTTCAATTTATGAAGCTGCAACAATTGACGGTTGCTCTTCAGGCCAAAAATTCTTCAAAATTACCGTTCCCCTTTTAAGACCCACCATTCTCTTAACAGCAATCATGAGTACCTCAGGCACTTTGCAACTGTTCGATGAATCGGTCAACTTAACAGGCGGAGGACCAGGAAAGGCTACCATGACTTTGGCTCATTACATCTACAATACAACCTTTGTAGATACGCCAAATTTCAACTATGCATCAGCCCTTTCTGTTTTTATTCTCGTCTCTATTGCAATACTTGCAGTAGTTCAAATGAAGGTAGGTGATAAACGTGACTAACAATAAAGTAAAAGATACCGGTCTAAAAGTAAGTTACGTGGTTTTAACAATAGCCGCATTCTTATCCGCATTTCCTTTGTACTACATGCTTTGCGGTGCAACCAACAAGAGTATAGACATCATCAGAGGTCGTCTAATACCCGGCACTTATTTGATAGAAAATTTCAAAACCCTAATAGCAAATCAGGATTTAGGAAGAGCCCTATTTAACTCTTTTAAAAACAGTGCAATAGTAACCTTCCTAACCCTAGCCATCTGCTCCATAGCTGGCTATGGCTTTGAGATATACCACGACAAAGCAAAGGATAGACTTATGGCCATTTTACTTTTAGCCATGATGCTTCCCTTTGTAGCCACCATAGTTCCTCTATTTAGAATGTTCTCCAAAATGCATCTAATTAACACCATCTATGCACTAATCTTGCCCACCATCTCAACCCCCTTCATGATCATGCTTTTTAGGCAGTCAGCCCGATCTTTTCCGCACGACATTATTGAAGCGGCCCGTCTTGAAGGTCTAAGTGAATTTAGAATCTTTGTAACAATGTTTATTCCTGTGATGAAGTCTACCTACGGAGCTGCTGCCACCGTAACCTTCATGGGCGCTTGGAATAACTACTTATGGCCAAAGATTATATTCCAATCCAACGAAAGTATAACCATGCCCATGTTAGTTGCCAACCTAAAGAGTGTTTATTTTGTCGACTACGGAATGCTTATGCTAGGGGTTCTAATTTGTACACTACCTACAGCCATCATCTTCTTAACTCTCCAAAAGAGCTTTGCAAACGGTATTACAGGATCTATCAAATGAAACTCAGTGCCTTTCAAGAAGCAGAACTACAATTTGCCTCTAAGGTGGGATATCTCAACGCACCTCTTAAAACCCTGTGGAAACAGGACAACAAAAGACGAGCCAAAGACCCCAATACCTATGGCCCAACGGAGCTTTCCTACGAGGCCTTTCTTGAAACCTATCTCACTGATTTCAGACTAGCCTTTGTCCTACGCAAGGATGGCATCAACTACCAATACAAGGAGCTAACAGAAGCAGATCTGACTTCTTTTTGGGACAACAATAGAGACCTTTTCACTCGCTACAACGGAGACTCATTTGAAAAGGCCAACTGTCTAGACATAATTGC
The DNA here is from genome assembly GCA_963656005.1 of Coriobacteriaceae bacterium. Lineage (GTDB taxonomy): Bacteria > Spirochaetota > Spirochaetia > Sphaerochaetales > Sphaerochaetaceae > UBA9732. Next base: position 4,602 of record CAVKHB010000070.1, on the reverse strand, counting down.
CAAAAAAATACGCGAAGAGGAGTATGTAAACAATGTCAAAGACTTACTACTTTAGCTCTAAAAAGCGGACCTTTGAAGACGGCTCCTCTCTTCATCCTTTTTCCAGTTTCAAGGCACTAGAAAGCCTCATGCTTGAAGAAGGAGATCGTATTTTGATTGCCTGTAACTCAATCTTCTCCAACGAATTTCTTCATTTACACAAGAAAGAGGGCATCATTATCTCTACGTATGGCAACGGCGCAAAACCCATCATAGACGCCAACGGAGCGGGCGTTTGGCACCAAGACTACCACTGTGCACTAGACAATCCCAACCACAGATTTTGCGCAGACGTCTCCTCCACCGTCCTCCTTTATGATTGCAACCAAATCACAATTGAAAACCTAGAAATAAGAAATTCCGCCCAAGACAGCCTCAACTACTCTGCCGCCCTCAAACAGCCCAGAACAGGCATAGCCGTCATTGCACAACAACGCGGAACCATCCACGGCATCACCCTGCGCGGCCTGAATATCAACTCCGTCCACGGCAACGTCTACGACAAACATCTGTGCAACGGTGGCATCTATTTTGCCTCCCTCAAGCCTTCAAATCCCGATATCTCTTGCATTCCCCGTTTTGACCAAGTTCTAATTTCTAAATGCCTAGTAAAAGCTGTTTCCAGATGGGGCATTGCCGTAGGATACACCTATTTATGGGACAAGTTTTCTGGCACAAAAACAAGTGAAGAACTCTTTATGAAGTATGGAAATACTAATATCGGGATTAAAGATACGTACGTAAAGAATATAGGTGGGGATGGCATTACCGTGATGTATGCGCTACGTCCACAGATAAAGCATTGCAGGGCCGATTCCGTTGCCTTGGAGATGAATGACCGCGTCTACACAGAGCCGCTGAATAGACAGGGCAAGGTGGCCGCTGGAATTTGGCCGTGGAAATGTCTTGAGGCGCATTTTGAGTTCAATGAAGTTTATGACACCAAATTAAATCAAGATGGCATGGCCTATGATGCAGACAGTGGCTGGAATACACTTTATGAAAATAACTATAGCCACTCCAATGAAGGCGGCGCAATGATGTTCTGCCAAGAAGAAGCCATAGGCTCCATATATAAAAACAATGTCTCAGACGACGACCTTGGTGGCATTTTTTCGCCAACATCGTGTCCAGAGGGCATCATTGAAGGCAACACCATTTACAGAAGAAAGAGCGTGCCACTATTAAGAAACAGAATGAATGATGGCAAATTTAGCTATGAAAATAACCAAGATATTATTATCAAAAGGAAAAGATAATGAAAGATAACAAAGGCCAGGTAACAATCCCAACTGATTTAAATATTGTAAAAGAGACCCTTGAAGTAGCCCAAAAATGGGGCGCAGATGCCTTTCGTGACTGCGATGGTACCGAATTCCCCGCACAGTTGATAGATTCGGGAAAAAGAATTTACAAAACCTATTATACCACTCGCAAAGACAACAGCTGGGCCCTGTCTCACCCAGAAGAAAGACAGCAAATTTATATCATGAGTTCTGCAAAGGTTGCCACTGAAAAACAGCTCACCATAAGCCTCATGGAAGGAATTTCGCCCAAGATGGTGGAGATAAATCCTCAAGAAAAAGAGCGCTGGTGGGAAGTAATAGACAGAACCACAAATGAGGTAATCACAAACTGGACCTACAATGAAAAGGATAAAACCGTTTCCCTTGAAGCCATCCCATATCATGCCTATACCGTATCTTTTTTGGCCTTTATGATTTGGGATCCAGTTAACATGTACAACTCTATTACAAACTCTTGGAAGTTAGAACCTCAAATCACCTTTGATGTCAGACAACCTTTGACCCACGCCTATTCCTTAGAGAGACTTAGAAAATTTATAGTTGAACATCCGTATGTGGATGTAATCAGATTCACCACCTTCTTTCACCTATTTACGCTAATATTTGACGATAAAGCTAGAGAAAAATATGTAGACTGGTTTGGTTATAGTGCTTCGGTCTCTCCGTATATTCTAAACAAATTTGAAAAGGAAGTAGGATATCCGTTTAGAGCAGAATATATCGTGGACAGTGGATACTATAATAATCAATATCGGGTTCCAAGCAAGCAGTATAAAGACTTCATGGCCTTTCAGAGAAAAGAGGTGTGTGCATTGGTAAGAGAGTTCACGAATCTTTGCCATGAGTATGGGAAAGAGTCTATGATGTTCTTGGGTGACCACCACATTGGAGTGGAGCCCTTCATGGATGAATTTAAAAACACGGGCATAGATTCAATCGTGGGAAGTGTTGGAAACGGCTCAACGCTGCGTCTTATCTCAGACATCAAAGGCGTAAAATACACAGAAGGAAGATTCCTACCCTACTTTTTCCCAGACACCTTCCACGAGGGTGGAAACCCCGTCAAAGAAGCAAAAGAAAACTGGGTCACTGCTAGGCGTGCAATCCTGCGCAAGCCCATTGACCGCATAGGCTATGGCGGATATCTCTCGCTGGCTCTTAAATTCCCTGATTTCATGGACTACATCCAAAGCGTTTGTGATGAATTCCGAACACTTTACCAGAACGTAAAAGGCACAACTGGCTACTGCTTTAAAAAAGTTGCAATACTAAATTGCTGGGGCAAAATGAGAAGTTGGGGCGCTCACATGGTTCACCATGCCCTTTATCAAAAGCAAAACTACAGCTATGCCGGCGTTCTAGAAATTCTCTCAGGAGCTCCTTATGATGTTGTCTTTATCAGCTTTGATGAACTCTTAGAAAATAGCAACTTATTAGATAATATAGATTTAATCATCAACGTTGGTGATGCAGACACCGCCCACACTGGAGGCGATATTTGGGAAAACCCAATTGCTGCAGAACGTCTTCGAGCCTTTGTCTACAACGGAGGAGGTTTCATTGGTATAGGCGAGCCTACCGCTCATCAATGGCAAGGCCACTTCATCCAGCTCTTTGACGTTTTGGGAGTAGAAAAAGAAACAGGCTTCACCCTTGGCTACGATAAATACAATTGGCAGCCACAACCCCACTTTATCACAGAAGAAATCCGTGAGGCTGCAACCAACGTTTCCAATGTAGCTGACAATACTACTGCCAGTGCGGCTTCCAATGCTGCTGCCAACGCAGATGCCAACGCGGATTTTGTTTACAACTGGGGCGAAGGGAAAAAGAGCATATACGCCCTAGAAGGAGCTCAAATTATCGCTCTGCGCGATAAAGAAGTTCAAGGCGCCGTTAACGAATGTGGCAAAGGCAGAGGCGTCTACCTTTCAGGCCTTCCCTACAGCGCAGAAAACACTCGCCTTCTTCACAGAGCCATCCTCTGGGCAACCCACAGCGAGCACCTGCTACACTCCTGGTTCAGCACAAACCCTAACACAGAGCTAAACGCTTACCCTGCAAACAATAAATTCTGTGTTGTAAACAACACCAGCGAGGTTCAAAAGACCACTGTCTACACTGCTAAAACCAATGACAGTGCTAACACGGCTAATGACAACTCCTTTGAGCTCACCCTCCAACCTAACGAAATAAAATGGTACTCAATAGAATAAAGGCTTTAGAGTAAAGCTCTGCGCATAAGCCTCTATCCAAAGTTTCATCTCACTTAATTCCACCTCGCTCTAAGCTTCAGTCCCCTCTTTACATTTGTCACCTTCTCTGATACCATTAACTGTAACTTTTGAAATTACAATTAGAAATTAGATTTTATAAGAAGTCAGGTTTATATGGATGGTGTTTTTATAATTGCAGTTCACGCATTAGTTTATTTGGGACATGTTGAGGATTTTGTCTCAAGTGAACAGCTTGCTAAGAATATATGTGCAAATCCGGCAAGAATAAGAAAAGTTCTGTCGCAATTGCGCAACAAGGGTTTTATTGAGACCAAAGAAGGGAAACTAGGAGGTTATAAAATTAGCAAGAACCCTTCATCAATAACCCTTAAAGACATAGCCTGTGCATTGAATTCTTCCTTTGCCAAACCAACGTGGAAAAGCGAAGATTTCGATGAAAAATGTCTTATTTCTACTCACATAAGGGATGTCATGGACACCTTAGGACAAGAAATGGACAGCCTTTTGTATAAGTTCCTTGAAAACATAAGCGTCAAGGAAATAGAAAACCAAATCCTGAGCAAAGACTGGTCATCTGAGGCCTTCCGTGCCACGAAAGCTAAAAAGGCCACAAAAAACACGGTGCCTAAAAAGGCCACAGAACCAGCATTGGCCACTGCACAACGCAAAGAGGTAAAAAATGAAACTAAACAACGTAGTACAAATTTTGAGGGGGAAAAGTAAAGCATCATTAGTCATCTTGCTCTTGTTTTGCATTCTTTTCCAATTACAAGCCCAAGGAAAAACCGAGAAAGCATCACAAGAAGCGCAAACAACAAAGGAGGAATTAATCATGCCAGACAACAAAACGCCAGACAACAAAACGGGACACGAAACGAACCACGAAAAAGAACACGAAATGGAGCACATAATGGAACACAACCAGAACGTTATCTACCTAGCCGGAGGCTGCTTTTGGGGCCTCGAACACCTAATGCAAAGCCTAAATGGAGTCCTTGATGCCCAAAGTGGCTATGCCA
>CAVKHB010000069.1:0-7125 GCA_963656005.1 Coriobacteriaceae bacterium | reverse complement strand
AGGAAGGATCAGCATTAGGATTCTTTTCCAAATTAGGAATCAAGAGATCCAAAAGCCTATCTTCAACTCTGGCTTTAACAGTCTCTTCATTCTTGGCAGCAAGCTCGTGTTTAACCATAGAAACAGCACTGCCCATTAAATCCCTAACCATGGACTCTACATCACGGCCAACATAACCAACTTCCGTGTACTTAGTAGCCTCAACCTTGACAAAAGGTGCATTAGAAAGTCTAGCAATTCTTCTTGCAATCTCAGTCTTACCAACACCGGTAGGCCCAATCATGATAATGTTCTTTGGATAGACTTCTTCCCTAATTGAATCAGGAAGCATTTTTCTACGAGTTCTATTGCGCAAGGCAACAGCAATAGTGCGCTTAGCCTTGTCCTGACCAATAACATATTTATTAAGCTCCGCAACAATCATTGACGGAACCATCTCATCTAAATTAAAAACTTTTTTTTCAGCAGTAAGAGCTTTTTCAGTAACAATTAAATCATCAGCCACATTAGGCCTCCTCAACAATAAAGTTGGAGTCAGTGTAAATACAGATAGTGCTTGCAATTTCCAAAGACTTTAAAGCAATCTCTTTTGCACTAAGTTGTGGACAGCCATCAAGATAGGCACGTGCCGCTGCCACAGCATAATTTCCACCACTACCAATACCAATAGCATCATATTCTGGCTCAAGAACATCTCCAGTACCACTAATCAAGAAGATACTCTTACCGTCAGTTGCAAGCATTAAAGCCTCAAGCTTTCTGAGGTTTCTGTCCAATCTCCACTCTTTGGCAAGATTGACAGCCGCCCTATTGAGGTCTCCATTGACCTGCGAAAGCTTTTGCTCAAACAGCTCAAACAAGGTAAAAGCATCTGCAGTACCGCCAGCAAAACCAATGATAATCTTATCTTGATAAATTCTTCTAACCTTCCTAGCGTTACCCTTCATGATGGTATCACCATTTGTAACTTGTCCGTCACCAGCAATGGCAACCTTTCCATCTTTCTTAACAGCTACGATGGTTGTTCCTCTAAAACTCATTCTTTTTTCCTCCCATGGGGGTGATTTGTTCTATACACCTCCTCTAGCTTTTTGCCAGTAACGTGTGTATAGATTTGCGTAGTACCAATGCTTTCATGCCCCAGAAGCACCTGAACAAACCTGATATCCGAACTATTGTCCAGAAGATGCGAAGCAAACGAATGCCTGAATACGTGCGGAGTAAACTTCTTGGTAAAACCAAGCAGAACTCTATACTTGTCAAAGATACAGTGAACTGTGGAAAGCGGCAACTTATTTCCCTTAGAATTAATCAGCAGAACCTGCTCCCCCACGTGGCCAGTCTTCTCCAAGACCTCTTCACGCTCAGGCAAGTAAGCACAAATCATCTCCACCGCTTTTGGGGTCAAAAACACAAAACGCTGCTTTGACCCCTTCCCAGTAACTAGAATCCTCTTATTTTCTAAATCGATATCTTCTAATTTCATTCCTAGAACTTCACTTAATCGGCACCCAGTGGAATAGAAAATATTGAACATTGTTATTTCTAGTAACGATTTATAATCGGTAATAGGATAATTTAGCACCCTTTCAACTTCTTCCTTAGCCAAAACAGTTGGAATTCTTTGAGCCTTTTTAGCACTGGAAACCCGCTTGAACGGCTGCACCTCCATAATGCCATTTTCACAAAGATTATGAAAAAAAGAGCGGTTGGCACTTAAAATCCTGTTTATAGTAGCGGGACTCAAATTTTGGTCATACAAAGAGGCAGTAAAACTTCTCGCATCCTCAAAAACCATCTCAGCCACATACATATCATGCTTAGAAAGAAAGTCTTCCAGTCTCAAAAGATCATGGGCATAAGAGATTACCGTCTTTTCCGAATAACCTTGGACGTCCTTAAGATAAGACAAATATTCATCAATTAACGCCCTATTTTTAGCTTGCTTGTCAAACTCTTCGCTCATAGTGCCATTATACCATTTTTTCTTGCTCTGAAATAGCCACGGGCACGTACAACTTATCCCCAAAGCGCACTGCATTAGGCTCATTATTCTTTAACAAATCCATGGAATAAGACTTTGCTCTAAACTTAAGATTTAAGTCCTCACAATCAATTAACTCTTCCAAGCAATCCAATACCGGCGCCCCTTCATAAGCAAGGTTTGAAGAGCCCTCTTGACATGGGCTATCCCCTATGCCTGCAGAGCCAATATAAACATCTTTACTCATAGAAATAGCATAATCACACGTTATGAGTGTTCCTGAGCGTTTAGGTGCCTGAATTGCCACTATAGCCCTAGAATATGCAGCAATAATCATGTTTCGGGACACGAAATTACTTTTGAAAGACGGCGTATCAGGAGCAAAACGACTAATTATAGCGCCCCCTTTTTCGATAATTTCCATCTTAAGCCTTGCCGTTAGAACCGGGTAATCAACGTTATGACCACAAGCTAAAACACCGTAACAAGGCGCTGGACCTTTAAGACAACCTCTCATTGCTGCTTGATCAATACCCTCTGCCATGCCAGAGATGCAACCAATATTATTCAAGGAAGACTCATAACCCAACTTAAAAGCTTGTTGCATAGCTTTGTAATCAGGTCTTCTTGTGCCCACAATTGCAAAAATAGGATTTCTTGGAACACAACCTTCAATAATCAAAAAGCCAGGAAGACGGGATGTAAGTCCCTCAAAAGAGGGAAATTCGCCCATAGAACAATCAATTACAATCCTGTTTTGCTTTTGCTCCATCCATCTGAGGATGGAGTAAGCATCCTTAGTACAAAACCTAAAACCCTTTACCTTGTTGACTAAATGTTGAAGTGAAAAGCAATTTTTGACGTAAAAACGCCTAGTTTCAAGTTCTATTTGATCATTGAGCCCAATAACAAGACGTCTTACCATCTCTTTTTCTTCAAGTTTCCTAAAGTCCATACAGCCCCCTTTTGAGGTTTTACAAAACCCTCTAATACCTAATACAAAATTTCAAATCTTTTCTGTTTAGACTTTTTGGAAGCTTTTAGGTTAAATTTTTACAAAAAATGACCATAGTTAAAGCTAACTATATATGGCCAACTTGACCCATTGCCCTTTACAATGCTATAAGTTACATGGTTTCTAATAAGGTAGGTACAAGGATGTCCCAAGCTAAGAAAAAAAAGAAAAAAGGTGAAAAAAGAGACGCTTATTTAGTAACGGATCTTGATTCTTTGCATCTTTTGATGACAAGCATGATGGGTTCACGAACAGAAAATGAAGCTGTTGCCACTGTGGACATTCCAATGGACGGAATCTACGAGACCCTAGAAAAACTCAATGCCAATAATCCAGAGTTTAAATATACCTTCTTCCATTTAGTCTGCGCTGCAATTTTCAGAACCATTCAACAGCGCAAAATAATGAACTACTTCATCAGAGATGGAAAGTTCTATGAAAGAAAAGAAATCTCCGTTGCTTGTATTGCAAAGAAAGCAAAGGTAGATGGAGCAGAAGAAGGTCTTGTCATAATGAGATATCAAAGAGACTCAGATATGAGCCCTCTTGAGCAGATTCATACAATGCTTTTCAAGCAAGTTTCTCAAATTAGAAAAAGCACAGAGTCTAAAGATCCAACCATGGAAATTGTAAACAAGCTTGTCCATCTTCCAAGACCACTATACAAGTTTGTAATGTGGATAATAAGAACCCTAGACCGTAAAGGCAGGCTTCCAAGCTTCTTTGCAGATGTAGATCCGTATCTTTGTTCCTGCTTTGCTTCTAACATTGGAAGCATAAAAATGAATGCAAACTATCACCATCTAATTAATTTTGGCTCAAACTCTTTCTTCCTTCTTGTTGGCAAAAAGACTCAACAGCCAGTTTTTAATGAAGATGGAACGTTTACAATGAAGGATTTCTTACCCTTCTCTTTTACAATTGATGAAAGAATTGCTGATGGCATTTACTTTGCTAACAGCATTAAAATCTTCAAAGCATTATTGATGAAACCAGAAAACTTACTAAAACCTGCAAATGAATCAATCGACTATGATTCTCTTTGCACTGAATTAGGACTATGAGCACAAATACAGAAGAATTAAAAATTGCCCCTTGGCTTTCCAGCTACGGTGATGTTCCACATCATTTAGATTATCCAGACTTTTCAATAAGTGACGCATTATATGAATCGGCCTTAAAATATCCAAAGCAGGTGGCGCTGACTTTTCAGGGTGTAAATACAAGTTATAAGAATCTTGTGCCGCAAATTGACAAGGCGGCTAAAGCCTTCTATGCAATGGGGATACGTGAGGGGGATGTAGTCACGGTGTGTATGCCAAACATGCCACAGACAGTCGTTGCCCTTTATGCAATAAATAGAATTGGTGCCGTTGCAAGCATGATTCATCCGCTTTCTGCCGTACATGAGATTGCGTTTTATCTGAAAGAGGCCCAAAGTAAAACAATCGTCTCTATAGACCAGTTCTACGGCAAAATCAAGAAAGTGATGAAGTTGGTAGAACTTGACCATGTAATTATTGCGCGGGTATCGGACGCCCTTGATTTGGTCAAAGGCACAGCTTATAAGCTTTTGAAAGAACGCAAATTTGAACACTTTGAAGAAAATAAGCAACTTATTACTTGGAAAACCTTTATGAGCTATGCCAAAGACTGTAAAACAGATCCTTATGTAAAAAAGACAGGCAAAGATTTGGCAGTAATTCTCTTCTCTGGTGGAACAACTGGAGTAACCAAAGGCATCAAGCTCACAAATCTTAATTTCAATGCACTTGCCAAGCAAACTGGCATTATGTGTAATAAACGCATTCAGGGCAACACAATGCTTGCTGCTATGCCAATGTTCCATGGCTTTGGTCTTGGCGTTTGCGTACATACAATGATGTTCTGGGGCGGACGGAGTGTCCTTGTCCCACAGGTTAGCGTTAAAGGATACTCAAATCTGCTTAAAACGGCAAAACCAAACTTCATTGCAGGAGTCCCCACTCTCTACGAAGGCATTACCCGTAATCAGGATATGGACAAGGTTGACCTTTCCTGTCTAATGGGAGTCTTCTCAGGTGGTGACTCGCTTTCTATAGAACTTAAAAAGAAGTTGGACAAATTTCTATCTGACCATAATGCTACTGTCAGAGTTCGGGAAGGCTATGGAACAACAGAATGTGTCACCGCCTGTTGCCTTACCCCTTACAACAAAGAAAAGGAAGGCTCAATTGGTATTCCATTCCCAGATACCTATTTCATAATTTGTGAGCCAGGAACAACAAAGCAAGTTCCATTTGGAGTAGATGGTGAAATTTGTCTGAGAGGACCATCCGTAATGATGGGCTATATCAATCACGAAGAAGAAAATAAGAGCACCCTTCGCGTCCACGAAGATGGTTATACTTGGCTTCATACAGGCGATCTTGGAATGATGGATGATGAAGGCTTTGTTTATTTTAAGCAGCGCATCAAGCGTATGATTATCACAAGTGGCTACAACGTCTACCCTTCTCAAATTGAGAATATTATTGATTCAATGGATGAAGTCCAAATGAGTTGCGTTATTGGTGTTCCAGATGCTTACAAAATTCAAAAGGTTAAAGCCTTTGTACAGCTTGCTCCAGGAAATATAGCCACAGATGAGCTAAAAACACGCATTCTTAACCACTGTCGCGAGCGTGTTGCAAAGTACGCAATGCCTTATGACATAGAGTTTAGAGAACAACTTCCAAAGACTTTGGTTGGTAAAATTGCCTACACCGTTCTTGAAAAAGAAGAACTTTCCAAGTTAGCCTCTGACATGACCTCTAACATGGCCACCATATCATCTAACTTGGCTTCTAACTTGGCTTCAGCACCGAGCAAGGCTTAATTACTTAATAAAAACTCACGTACTAAACAACAGTTCAGAATAGGTTGGATACTTCCAATAAGAGCCAGCAACCATAGTCTCCGCTTCATCGGCAACAGCACGTAAGCTATTCATGCTTGGAATAACCTTGGAGCTATAAATAACACCCTTCTTTAGAAGGTCTACGCAAGAAGTAGCCTGATTTACAATTTCTTGTAACTTTGCACTCTCTTTATGAAGCATAATTAGAAGTTCATTCAAATGAGCCACATAGGCCTCATCTTCAGAGATATCCAATGTTGGACAAAGACTCTTACGCTGCAAAGCACTTGAAGCATAGTCTCCACTGTAGGCTGCAACAGCAGGAATAACTTGAGTTTTAACCATATCTAGCATAGTAAGAGCCTCAATGTTTACAGTCTTGTTGTAACATTCAAGTACAATCTCTTTACGGCTCTCAAGCTCGCTCTTAGTAAAGATTCCATACTTTTCAAAAAGAGCAATGTTTACAGGATTAGAGAAGGCTGAAACTGCATCAACGGTGGTCTGTAAATTCAAAAGTCCGCGTTTTTTTGCCTCTTTCTTCCATTCTGGAGCATAGTTATTACCATTAAACACTACTTTACTATGCTCTCTGTAAGATCTACCAACAAGGGCAGTTAAGGCCTCATCCAAGTTGCCTTTCTTTGCAACAACCGTCTCAAGTTCCGTTGCATAGTTGTCCAAAACAGAAGCTAAAGCTGTATTTAATACAATATTTGGACCGGCTGCATTAAAGGAAGAGCCAAGCATACGAAGCTCAAACTTATTTCCAGTAAAAGCTATTGGACTTGTTCTATTGCGATCTGTGGCATCCCTAGGGAAATCTGGAAGAACATGGACACCTAAAATCATAGTGTTTTTCTCTCTAGCACTGGCAACAGTACCCTGAGCAAGGCTTTCAAGAATATCGGTAAGCTCATCTCCAAGGAACATACTAACAATAGCAGGTGGAGCTTCGTCTGCCCCTAACCTATGGTCATTAGAAGCACTGGCAACAGTGACGCGAATCATGTCTTGGTATCTATCAACAGACTCAATTAAAGCTGTCAAAAAGAGTAAAAATTGAGCATTCTCAACAGGAGAATCACCAGGTTCTAGTAAATTCAGGCCATCGTCAGTAGCCATAGACCAATTATTATGCTTGCCTGAGCCATTAACCCCCGCAAATGGTTTTTCATGTAAAAGGCAAGCAAGACCGTGCTTGTCTGCAATCTTTTTCATCTCTTCCATAACCACTTGGTTCTGGTC
>CAVKHB010000068.1:0-7169 GCA_963656005.1 Coriobacteriaceae bacterium | reverse complement strand
TTTTCGATAAACAATAGCCCAAAACAGGTGGAACAAGACAAAAAACTTATCAGATACCTCAGAGATGACCTTCATTTGACTTCTGTTAAGGATGGTTGTTCGGAGGGAGCTTGTGGTACTTGTACTCTACTTGTAGATGGAAAAGCACTGAAGGCTTGTACGCTTATGCTCTCCGATATAGCAGGTAAATCTATTACCACTGTTGAAGGTTTAACTGAAAGAGAAAAAGAAGTTTTCACCTATGCCTTTGGAACAGCTGGTGCAGTTCAATGTGGCTTCTGTATTCCAGGCATGGTTATTTGTGCAAAAGCCCTGTTGGATCAAAACATTAACCCCACAGAGAAAGAAATAAGACATGCTATTAGAAATAACATCTGCCGATGCACTGGATACGCCAAGATTGTTAAGGGCATTGAGCTGGCAGCAGAAATTTTTAGGGATGATTTAAAGATATCGGACTCAAAAAATTGGAAGATTGGCGCGAGGATTCCGCGTGTAGATGTCAAGGACAAGGTCACAGGCAAGGGCTTGTATCCAGATGATATCTATGTGGAAGGGATGCTTCATGTGGTGGCAGTGCGCTCCAAGTATCCGCGTGCGAGAGTGTTGGACATTGATACGTCGCTGGCGCTGGATGCAAATGGCGTGTATGGAATTTTTACGGCTGCCGATATCCCTGGCTCAATTAAGGTGGGTCATCTTCTCAAAGACTGGGATGCCATGATTCCTATTGGTGGCATTACTCGCTACCTTGGTGATGTGATTTGCATTGCCGTGGCAGAGACCTACGAGGAAGCAAAAAAGGCGGCCAGTTTGGTTCACGTGGACTATGAGGTATTGCCTTATATTGCATCACCTTACGATGCCATGAAGGAAGACGCTCCAATTTTGCATGAAGAATGCAAGACGGGTAATTTGCTCGGCCACACCCATGTAGATAGAGGCCATGTGGACGAGGCCTTGGCAAACTCAAAGTATGTGCTTCATGAAAAGTTCTCCACACCCTGGACAGAGCACGCCTTCTTGGAGACGGAGGCTGCTGTGGCTTTTCCTCTAGCCGATGGTGGTGTGAAAATTTATTCCACAGACCAAAGCGTTTACGATACAAGACGCGAAACAGCGCCAATGCTGAATTTGCCTCCAGAGAAGGTCATTGTTGAAAATTGCTATGTTGGCGGTGGCTTTGGTGGAAAGGAAGATGTTACAGTGCAACATCTTAGTGCTTTGGCTGCCCTTCTTACCCAGCATCCCTGCAAGATGAAATTAACTCGTCCTGAAAGTATTTTAGTGCATCCAAAACGTCATCCCATGGACATGGATTTCACCCTTGGGTGCGACGAAAATGGTATCATTCAGGCGCTTTCTGCTAAAGTAATTGCAGATACTGGAGCCTATGCCTCGCTTGGACTTCCCGTCTTGCAAAGAGCTTGTACTCATGCCTCGGGGCCTTATAATTACGAAAATTTCAGAATTGATGGCTATGCCTATTACACAAACAATCCTCCAGCTGGCGCTTTTAGGGGCTTTGGCGTAACTCAAACCTGTTTTGCAATTGAGTCCATGCTCAATCACATGGCGGATTTAATTGGTATTTCTCACTGGGAAATTAGATATAGAAATGCAATTAGGCCAGGTCAATCTCTTCCAAATGGTCAGATTGTTGATAATGCCACTGCTCTTGTTGAAACCCTTGAGGCGGTCAAGGAAGAATATGAGAACAACAAGTATTCAGGCATTGCCTGCGCCATGAAAAATGCTGGCGTTGGCGTTGGTCTTATGGATTTTGGCCGTGTTGATTTGGAAATCAAAAACGGAATTGTTTTGATTCATTGCGGAGGCTCCTGCATTGGGCAAGGGCTTTGCACTATTCTAAAACAAATTGTTTGTGATATCACCGGCCTTGATGGAAGTTTGGTGTCTGAAGAAAAGGCAAATACTATTAAGGCTCCAGACAGTGGAACAACTTCAGGTTCTAGACATACTACGGTGACTGGTGAAGCTGCTAGGCGTGCTGCTGTTTCTCTAAAAGAGGCTCTTGATGAGCTTCTTGAAAAACTTAATGTCTCTGGTACTTCTACTGTATTAACTGTAAACGATGTTCTAAAACTGCTAGAAGGCCGTGAATTTTACGCTGAATACCTTGCAGAAACGGATCCTTTTGGTAGTGACAAGCCACATCCAAAGAGCCACGTTGCCTATGGCTATGCAACTCAGGTTGCCATTTTGGATGAAAAAACCCATAAGATTGACCGTATTCTTGCCGCCCATGATGTTGGCAGAGCTATTAATCCTACCAACGTTGAAGGCCAAATTGAAGGCGGCGTTATCATGGGAACGGGCTACGCTCTTAGGGAAAATTATCCGCTTGATAAATGTAAGCCTCTTGCAAAATATGGCTCTCTTGGGCTTTTCCGTGCCGATGAAGTTCCAGACATTGTTCCAATTATTGTTGAAAAGGCTGGCCTTGATATTGCTAACGGCGGCAAGGGCCTTGGAGAAATTACTTCTATTCCTACTGCTCCATGTATTGCAGATGCATACTACAGACTTGATGGAATAAAGCGTTTCAATCTTCCTATTGAACATACTCCGTATGCTTTAGAAGATTCAGGACGTATCACCCGAAAGTTTAAGAGCCTTACTGTAAACAAAAATGCTAGATGCATTGGTTGTCTTGAATGTGCTAGAACTTGCTCAAAGATTTTCTATAAACAGGAAATTCCTTCTCTTGCCTTCCTTCAGATTAGAGAAAGAAAGGGAGTTGGAAACCAAAGCGGGATTCAAGGTATGATTACTCGGCCTGTCACCTGTATCCAGTGTGGCAGATGTGCAGAAGCTTGCCCGCAAGGAGCAATTAGTCGTAACCAGTTTGGCGTTCTTGTTGTTGACCTTAAGATGTGCACCAACTGTGGTAAATGCCGTGAAGCCTGTCCGTTTGGCGTCATGATTGAGGACCCAATAGCAAAAGTTTCCAAAAAATGTATTGCCTGTGGCCAGTGTGCCAAGGCTTGTCCAATGGGCGTCTTGGAAATTGCCTATCCGGAAGAAAAAAAATAGTTGAGCTGGACAACGCAGACCGCCCAAAGCCCGCAGAAAATTTCAATTTTGTACCTCTGTAAAAAACCCTTTTCAAAGGGATTTGGGATGCAGTACAAGGAACAAACCATGGGACAGTGCACTGTTGCACGGCCCATGGTGCCGTGACGCAGTAATGCGCCCAAAGCCCGCAGAAAACCGCAGAAAAGAAAAAAGGAACTGTTTCTAACGCAGTCCCCTTTCTCGGGCCCTTTATCTGACAGACTCCAGACCCACTCTTTCTTTTTTAGTATAACGAGCGGTTTCAGTATAACACAAATGAACAAAACGTGAATATACAAAAATTTGTTATTTTTTTTGTATTTATTCATATGGATATAGAAACACGAATTGAAGAAACTTTGATGGAGACTGCTCAAAAATATTTTGGCATTAGTATGTTAAAACCTTTTCAGGTTTTGGTTATGCAAAGGATTATGGAGCAAGAAAATGGGTCGTTTGTTAGGCATCAGCTTGTGATTTTGCCTACGGGGACGGGGAAGTCTTTATGCTTTTTGGTTCCAGCTATTTTGTGTAAGGGTTTGACGGTGATTGTTTATCCGCTTTTGGCCTTGATGAATGATCAGAGGGCAAAACTTGAGGCCGGTGGGATTTCGTGCGTGGTCATTCGAGGCGGACAAACAAAACAGCAAAGAGATGAAATTTGGGAAAAACTTGAGGAAGGAACAAAAATTGTAATGGCCACACCTGAATCGCTGTTGCAAAAGAGGGTTTTGACGCGTTTGAGAAAGTACAGAATTAGCCTTTTGGTCATTGATGAGGCCCATGTTATTGCGCAATGGGGACAAGACTTTAGGCCCGAGTACTTTAATCTCAAGAAGGCCGTAATGGAGCTTTTGCCAAAACAGGTTCTAGGGTTCACCGCAACGGCATCGGAATTGACAATGCAGCTGATATGGAGACAGCTGTTCCCGTCCAGACCGCTGGTGGTGCGTGGGGATGCCGATAGGGAGAATCTCGTGTATGGGGTGTACCCTACGTGGGACAGGACGCAGGCGGTGGTGGATATTTTGCGGGCGTGCGAGAAGCCGGCCATTGTGTTTTGCAGAACGCGGCATGAGACGCAGCAGGTGTGTTACGATGCCTTGCGCGATTTAAGAGCCCTTAAGATTCCAATTAAGTTCTATCATGCCGGGTTGACCAAGCCTGAGAGGGAGACGTTGGAAAGGTGGTTTAGCTCTAGTGTAAATGGTGTACTGGTAACGACTTGCGCGTTTGGGATGGGCATTGACGTGCGTTCAATTAGGACGGTCATTCACCATAAGCTACCTACAACGGTGGAGGAATACTTGCAGGAATCGGGACGCGCGGGAAGGGATGGGAAGCTGTCTGTGGCGTGGGTGATTAGACTACTTGGGAAAAAGCAGGAGGCCAATCCCGTGGCAGCTATCTTTGAGGGGGACACGTGCAGGCGTCAGGCGCTTTTGGGCGTGCTTGGCCAGTCTAAGACCGATTGCGTTGGCTGTGATGTTTGCTTGAATAATGTACAAAAAGAGGTGAATGGGGCTGAGGTGTTGGAGAAGCTAGCTAGGAAGTTTCCCTTTTCTTTTACCATAGAGAGAGCTGCGCAACTTGTTGTGGGGACGGAAAATATCGGTATGGTGGATTATAGTGGGAGAATGAATCCCTTTTATGGGGCTATGAAGGATTGGAATTGTAGGCGCCTTAAACTGGCTATTAAATATGCATGTGACGAGGGGGTGGCTAAGATTGGCTATGTTGAGTTTATTAAGAAAGGAAAATTACTATACCGCACCGATATTTCGGTATATAATTTTATCGCATGCATTTTAGGGGGGCTTAATCATGGATATTGCTGGATTGTACGGAAAAAGTGCGAACTTGCAGGAAGTTTTAGAAAGATTTTCCGCTTTAGAGAGAAAACACGTTGAGCTTTTTGGGACTATGCCAGACGCTATTTTTTCAACCTCAGGAAGAACGGAACTTGGTGGCAATCACACAGATCACAACCATGGAAAGGTTATTGCAGGCTCTATCAATCTAGATACAATAGCGGCTGTTCATGAAGTTATGGATTATACAGTAACCTTAATTAGTGAAGGCTACTCCCCTATTAGCGTTGATATTTCTGATTTAGAGATTAATACTGCCGAATTTGAAACGACCGAATCCTTAATTAGAGGAGTTGCAGCTGGCATTGTTAAAAGGGGCGGCTGCCTTGGTGGGTTTGCAGCCAATGTTAGTTCAAATGTTTTTAAGGGCTCAGGCCTAAGTAGTTCTGCGGCTATGGAAGTTCTCATTGGAACAATTTTTAATTCCATGTTTAATGACGATAGATTTTCCACAACAGAACTTGCCATTATAGGACAAGAGGCAGAGAACTTTTATTTCGATAAACCAAGTGGGCTGATGGATCAGGTGGCTTGTGCCAATGGCGGTATTGTTGGAATTGACTTTCGTGATACTACAAATCCTATAATTACACCCATCTCAGTAGACTTTGCAGATTATGGTTTTGACTATGTTATTGTTAATACTGGTGGAAGCCATGCAGACCTTACGGCAGACTATGCATCAATACCTTCTGAGATGAAGGCTGTGGCAAAGTTTTTTGGAAAGGATGTCCTAAGAGAAGTAGAACCTGCAATTTTCTTTGATAATATCGTAGAATTAAGACATCAAATGAAAAATGATAGAGCACTTCTTAGAGCATATCATTTCTTTAGGGAAGATGTTTGTGTTGAAAAAATGCTGGCTGCTTTGGCTAATGGTGATTTTAAGACTTATCTTGCTCTGGTCATGGAAAGTGGGCAATCTTCCTTTAATTATTTGCAAAACATTTTTGCTCCAAAGAATTACGGAGAACAAGGCATCTCTTTGGCCTATGCTTGGTCTAATATTTTCTTTGAGAAAACTGGACTGATTTATGGAACTTCTTATAATGGGGCTTTCAGAGTTCAGGGTGGTGGTTTTGCTGGAACTATTGAAACATATGTTCCATTAGACAAAACCGACTCTTATATTTCTCACATGGAAAATCTTTTTGGCAAGGGCTCCTGCGTAAGGCTTGCAATTAGAAAGTTACCTACAATGAGAGTAAAATAAAAGTTAAAGTTAAAGCTAAAGCAAAAACGCTCAACGTTTCGCGTTTGGCTATCGCTCGATTCTCGTCCTCATTGACGCCTAAAAAACAAAAGAACCCACAACTTTCGTCGTGAGTTCTTTGTTTCGGGGCGAGAGGACTCGCCCTGACGGGCCGCCTCGCTGCAAACGCCTCCCTACCGGGGCGTTTGGCTATCGCTCGATTCTCGTCCTCATTGACGCCTAAAAAACAAAAGAACCCACAACTTTCGTCGTGAGTTCTTTGTTTCGGGGCGAGAGGACTCGCCCTGACGGGCCGCCTCGCTGCAAACGCCTCCCTACCGGGGCGTTTGGCTATCGCTCGATTCTCGTCCTCATTGACGCCTAAAAAACAAAAGAACCCACAACTTTCGTCGTGAGTTCTTTGTTTCGGGGCGAGAGGACTCGAACCTCCGATATCCTGCTCCCAAAGCAGGTGCCATAGCCGCTAGGCAACGCCCCGATGCACTAGAGGAGTATACGCAATTGATAATTTTAGGTCAATAAGTTTAACAGAATAAGTTTAACAATAAGTGCTTCTTTGTCACAAAGCACTTTACATAAAACGAATAATTTGATAACTTCAATACGTTGCTCTGCAACGAACTTCAAATGATGCTTGTTTAAGGTGGATATATTATGGCACGTAGATGTGAGATTTGTGGAAAAGGTACAATTGCTGGTAACGTAGTTACAAGAAAAGGTCAGCCAAAGAAGAAGGGTGGTGTTGGTCAGCATATCGGTGTTACCACCAAGAGAGTTTTCAAACCAAACGTTGTTTCTGTTAAGACCTTGATTGACGGAACACCAAGAACAATTAAAGTTTGTACAAGATGCCTCAGAGCTGGAAAGGTTCAGAAGCTCGTATAATCATAGCTTTATTGGTAAAAAAGACTCCTAGCCAAGCTAAGGAGCCTTTTTTTTGCCCTTTTAACTTTTAATTTTGCCTCTAGAATCTTTGTCTTGATTTGCATTGTAACATATTTCAGCAG
>CAVKHB010000067.1:4422-7304 GCA_963656005.1 Coriobacteriaceae bacterium | reverse complement strand
AGTGCAAATTATTGTAGAGCGCAATTTGATTGATGGGGCTATTAGGGGCCTTGCAAACGGCACATGGAAGAACTTTGCACCTTTTTTAGGCCAATTTGTTGCCTTGATGCTTCTCAATGCGCTACTAAGGGTCACGGTGCAATACGAGAATTCCAGGCACAATCTTCTTGTGAGCAAAAGACTTGATACCCAAAGGGTCGATAAATGCAACAAGCTAGCTTTTCCCGTTCTTGAATCGCAACGCTTTCACCAGCTGTACGAACAGGCTCAGAAGGCAGGTGAGAACGACAGCGCTTTTTTCCTGGCCCTCCAGACGGCACTTAGATGCTCCCTCCAAGTTGTTGCGTCGTTTCTTGTTTTACTCTCCATTGACGCGAGAACTGCGATTGTAGTATTTGCAATGCTCATTCCTGGTATCCTCATTAACAAGAACGCCACCAAGTCTTCAGGCGGCTTTTGGGGTCAGTACATCAAGAATATGCAACACGCAAATTATCTGTCCTCGCTGTTATTGCATCGCGAGTACGCCGCTGAACGCAAGATTTTTAACTACAATCAGGAGATTGAAGACCGATATCGTACAGATTGCTCTGCGGCAATTAAAAAGAATAGTAAGTTGGGGCAAACGAGGCTAGTTTCCGAATGCTGGACCACCGTTTTCGCTGCTGTTTATAGCATGATAGCCATAATTTTATTAGCATTACCTGTAAAAGAGGGCATTGTTTCTATTGGAGCCTTCATTGCAGCCTTTAGTGCAATAGCAAGCTTAAGAGGCGTTGCAAACCAACTATATGCAAGTGTTTTTGACCTCTCAAGCAGCTTTGAAAAGCTCAAGGGTTACTTCTCTTTATTGGATTTAGAAGAAGAGCAAATTCCACAGTCAAAGGAAGAAATTGACCTAGAAAAAGGAATTGAATTTCAACAGGTTTGCTTCTCTTATCCAGAAGCAGCGGAAGAAGTTTTACAAGAAGTTAGTTTCACATTGAAGATGGGAGTTCATTATGCTCTTGTTGGAGAAAATGGTTGTGGAAAAACTACTTTAGTTAAACTTCTCCTAGGGCTGTATAAGCCAACAAGTGGACGGATTTTAGTTGGTGGTAAGGAGTTGTCCAAGCTAAGCCAAGAGGAGAAAAGAAAGCTTTTTTTCTGTTATATTTCAAGATTATTACAGATATCCGCTTTCAATTAGGGAGAACGTTTCGCTGGCGTCAACTCATACGCAAGAAAATGAGGCAATACAGAGGGTTTTGGGGGCGCTTAACTTTGAAGCAGCCGAGTTAGATACTAATTTAGGGCTCTTGAAGGAAAAGAGTACGGATTTATCGGGCGGGCAGTGGCAAAAGTTGGCCGTTGCTAGGGCAATTCTTTCGCCTGCGCAAATTGTTGTGCTTGATGAGCCAAATGCGGCATTGGATCCTATGTCTGAGCTGGCTTTTTATAGGGTCTATGAAAAGAATTTAGCTTCAAAAACTACGTTGTTTATTTCGCATAGGTTAGGTGCTGTGAAAACGGCAGACAAGATTTTAGTTATAAAAGACAAGCATTTAATTGCCATGGACTCTCACGATAATCTGATGGATAACTGCCAGTATTATAAGCAATTATTTGAAACTCAAAGGGGGCTTTATTGTGAAGCAAAATAGGCCTAAGCAACTTCAATATTGTGCTCGTATTTTTCGCATGGCTCCTGGTAGTTTTATTGAGATGATTCTCTGGGATCTTGTTAATTGTGCTATGTCTGTTCTTATGGTGTGGACAACTGGCAAGGTGGTTTCACTGATTTCTGGCGGATTGAATAGTTCAATGTTCAAGGCGGTGAGTCTCTATGGAGCTTTGCTGATATTATCGGCTTTATATTCTGTGTACTATAAGAGATATAGGGTTCAGTTTAGAGTTATTTTGGCGTTTGAGCAGAGGCTTAGGGCTAGCTTGTTCAGAAAAAGCTCTAGGATTTCAAATGAGGCGTATGAGGATACGTTTACTGCTACCCAAATTCGGATGGCGGACGGGGCGAGGCAAAATCTGTTTAGGTATGTGGAAATCTGGATTAGTCTTCTGATGGCAATTGCACAGGCGCTTGTGATTACGTCGTACGTTTCAACTTTTAATGCATGGTTTTTGCTGCTTTTGCCTTTTGCTATTATTTCGCCGTGCTTGAATTTGCATTATCAGTCCAGTCTGTGGAAACGATATTATTTGGCCATTGAGCAGTGTAAAAAGGAAGAAAGTAAGTATTTGAAGGCCTTGATTGATGAGGTTGCTTGCAAGGAAAGTAGGGTGACTTATGCGTCTGAGCTTTTGCCCAAAAAATGGCGCGAAAGCCGCAAGGAGCGTGATTTTATCGAGGTAAAGAAGGCTAAAAGGCTATTGTTTGTTCAACTTATTCTGACGCCAGTGGAGTTTATTGGCTCTTATGGGGGATATCTTGTTTCTGTAATTTTGTTGTTCTGTGGAATGATAGATTATGCTGCTTGCGCTGCTGCTATTGCTGCTTATTCTTCTATCATGTCTGCTTTGAGCTCTTTTGTTTCCATGGTTGGCTATGAGGGGCAATATAGGAAGATGATTCAACCATTTTTTGATTATATGGCTAGCCCAGAGCGCTCTGATAAGATAAGGCCTATATCTTTGCAAAAAGAGATTAAATTGGATCATGTTTCTTTTAAATATCCACAACGTGAAAAATCTGCTTTAGAGGATGTGAGTCTTACTCTAAAGAAGGGCGAAGTTCTTGCAATTGTGGGAGAAAATGGGGCAGGGAAAACCACGTTAGCAAATGTGATTTTGGGTCTTTTTGCACCTACTTCTGGGACTGTATATTATGACAATCAAAATGTTTTAGAGTGCTCTGAAGTTGAGCTACACAAAAGGCAATCTGTTGT
>CAVKHB010000067.1:0-4412 GCA_963656005.1 Coriobacteriaceae bacterium | reverse complement strand
AGATGAGTATAAGGGATAATATTGCAATTGCAGATTTTGAGCAGGTGGATGAAGAGAAAATAAGACAAAAATATCGGGCTTTTTTTGAAGACTCTCAAGTAAAAATGAATGACGTGCTTGGAAAGGAATTTGGTGGAAGAGACCTCTCGGGTGGGCAGTGGCAACAACTGGCGTGCGCTAGGGGCTTTTACAAAAATAGCGATTTTCTTGTCTTGGATGAGGCTACATCTGCCATTGACCCGTTGAAGGAAAAGGCTATGTATGACGCTTTCAAGCGCGAACTTGGTGGGAAAACGGGCATAATTGTCACGCATAGGCTTGGTGCTGTCTCGCTTGCTGATAGGATTGTCGTCTTGGAGCATGGGCGCATTGTGCAGCAGGGCACGCATCATGAACTTCTAAGTCAAGATGGGCCTTATTTACAATTGTGGAATATTCAGGCAAAATCGTTTGTGTAGTGTAGTTGACTATTTGCAGTGGGGATTGTACCTTAAAGATATGAACAAAATCATGATTGTACCTAATACAGAGGAGTTTTTCACCTCAAAGAAGAGTAAGCGCGGAGCTAAAGTATATGGCATTCCTCTTTCCAAGGAGTTGGCATCTTATATTGATGATGCTGCACCTCAGGCTGGCCAGCGCAGATTGATTGATATGTTCTTTGCTGGAAAGTTTTCACCAATATCTATGGATTCGGATGACGATGACGAGGATATTGATTTTGGTGAGGATCTATAAATGCGCGTTTTGGGAATTGAGACCTCTTGCGATGAATGTTCTGCTGCCGTAGTAGAAGACGGTAGAAACATTCTTTCCAACGTAATTGCAACACAAATTGAGCTCCATAGGCCGTTTGACGGCGTTGTGCCTGAGCTTGCATCGCGCCTTCATACGGAGTGGATTTCTCAGGTTGTAAGCGCTGCAATTAAGCAAGCTGGCTTAAATGTTGAAGATATAGATGCCATTGCTGCTACATCAAGACCTGGGCTTTTGGGCTCGCTTTTGGTTGGGCTTAATTTCGCAAAAGGCATGGCCTGTGTGCTTAAGGTTCCTTTCATTGGAATTGACCACATCAGGGCACATTTATATGCACCGCAGATTGAGCATCCTCTTGAATATCCGTATTTGGGCGTTCTTCTTTCTGGCGGGCATACTGTTATATGCAAAGTAAATAGCTATGATGATATAGAGGTTTTGGGCACCACAATAGACGATGCCATTGGCGAAGCTTTTGACAAGGTAGCTAAACACTATGGCCTAGGCTACCCAGGTGGCGTGATGATTGACCGCCTGGCAAAAAGCGGCGACCCTTATGCCTTCAAGTTCTCCGGGCCCAAGATGGGCAAGGGTTTTCATCCCTACGACATCTCTTATTCCGGCTTGAAAACGGCAGTAATAAATCAGCTCGATATTTTCTCAACTGGCAAAGAGGCAACGCCAGAAAATATCGCCGCAAGCTTCCAAAGGGTGGCTGTTGGCATGTTGATGAAGAGAGTTGAAAAGGCCCTTGAAGATACAGGACTTAAGAGAATCTCAGCAGGTGGTGGAGTTGCAGCAAATTCGCTTGTTAGAAGCTCTCTAAAAGCTCTTGAAGAGAAGGGTTTTGAAGTTTCTTTTCCAAGCCTAAAATTGTGCACAGACAATGGAGCGATGGTCGCTGGACTGGGTTATAGGTACATTTCTGATGGTATCACCTCAGATTACGCCATCACTGCTAGCGCTCGCGTCAGCGCCTTTAAGAAAGCCTAACGAGGTTTTGCTATACCTCTATTGACAATAGGTTAGTTTTTTTAGTATGCTCAATTCGTTCGTTTTTGGGATGTAGTGTAATGGTAACACTGCAGATTCTGGTTCTGCCTTTGGGGGTTCGAATCCCTCCATCCCAGTTGTGAATGATGGTTCCATCGTCTAGGGGTTAGGACGGGAGATTCTCAGTCTCTAAACAGGGGTTCGATTCCCCTTGGAACTAAAGATGATAGGCAACCTTCTAGGTTGCCTTTTTTTGATTTGGGCGGTCTGCGCAAGGGGGAATGACATGATTACTGCTTCCGATATTTCTCTGTCCTACGGCACGCAAGTGCTATTCAAGAACGTCAACATTAAATTCACGCCAGGCAATTGCTATGGCATCATTGGCGCCAACGGGGCAGGTAAATCCACCTTCCTTAAAATCTTAAGCGGGGAAATTGAGCCTGATACCGGTGAGGTTGTCATCACTGCCGGTCAGCGTATGGCTGTTTTGCGTCAGGATCACTTTGCCTTTAATGATTACACCGTTTTAGACACTGTAATTATGGGCTACCAAAAGCTTTACGATGTTCGCAAAGAGCGTGAAGAGATTTACTTGAAAGAGGATTTTTCTGAGGAAGATGGCATTAGGGCTGCCGAGCTTGAAAGCGAGTTTGCTGAGCTTGGTGGTTGGGAAGCTGAGGCAGATGCAGGTGTTCTTCTTGATGGTCTTGGAATTCCTGTTTCCATGCATGATAAGCTAATGAGCGATATTGAAGACAACATCAAGGTTCGTGTTCTCTTGGCTCAGGCTCTTTTTGGAAATCCAGATATCTTGCTTTTGGACGAGCCTACTAACCACTTGGACTTGGAATCTATTCACTGGCTTGAAGATTTCTTAAGCGATTTCAACAATACTGTTATTGTTGTTTCTCACGACCGACATTTTTTGAATACTGTTTGTACGCATATTGCGGATATCGATTTTGGACGTATTCAACTATACGTGGGAAATTACGATTTCTGGTATATGTCCAGCCAACTTGTGGCCAAGCAGATGAAGGATGAAAAGAAGCGTAGGGAAGAGAAGATTGCTGAGCTGAAGGAGTTCATTCAGAGGTTCTCAAGTAACGTGGCCAAGGCGCGTCAGGCAACAAGCCGTAAGAAGCTCATTGATAAGCTCACTATTGACGATATTCAGCCTTCAAGTAGGCGTTTCCCGTACGTGGCCTTCAAGCCTAACCGGGAGTGCGGTAAAAATATCTTGGAGATTAAAGACCTTTGCAAGACCATTGATGGTTCGGTTGTGTTAGACCATCTGAATCTCTTGATAAATAATAGCGATAAGATTGCTTTTGTTGGGCCTAATCACTATGCCAAGACTGTGTTGTTCCAGATTATCACGGGTAATATGGAGCCAGACAGCGGTGAGTACAACTGGGGCGTTACCACATCTCAGGGCTATTTCCCAAAGAATAATGACTACATGTTCCAAGAGGATATGACTATCACGGATTGGCTTAGCCAGTTTGTTGAGGATGCGGATGAAACCTATATTAGGTCCTTCCTTGGGCGTATGCTCTTTTCTGGGGATGAGGCTCTAAAGAGTTGTAAGGTTCTCTCTGGTGGTGAAAAGGTGCGTTGCGTGCTTTCAAAGCTTATGCTTGAGGGAGCTAACTGTCTTATCTTTGATGAGCCAACAAGCCATCTTGACCTTGAAGCTATTCAGAGTTTGAACAATGGACTTATTGATTTTAAGGGTGTTGTTTTGTTTAACTCTCACGACCATCAGTTTGTGGATTCTATTGCAAACAGAATTATTGAATTTACTCCTAACGGTATTATTGACCGCTATATGAAGTTTGATGACTATGTTGCAGATCCTGCAATTAAGGCTTTGCGCATGGAAAAATATGGCTCAAAGTCGGCGGTTGCGCTTTGAGGCTGGGGAAGTCGTTGGTGCTGTGTTTGTGCGAGTGTTGGTGCGGTTATCTTGTTAGATAGTTAGCCGAATTCGGAGGTATAGCCTTGCTTTTAGCTGTTGATATTGGAAATACAAATATTGTTGCTGCCCTTCATGATGGAAACTCTTGGGTTTTTAATAAAAGAATTAAAACCAAGAGCAGTCATGCTATTTTAGACTTTTCCAGTCTTATGAAGACTGTGACTTTTGACAAGGCTGTTGTAAGTAGTGTAGTTCCAATGCTTACCAACAACATTGTCTATGAGATTTTGCAGCGTGGTGGCTTCATGCCAGTAATTGTTGATAAGGACGTTAACACTGGCCTTGTTAAAGAATCTATTCCAATTGAACTTGGCTCCGATATTCTTTGCAATCTTGCTGAAGCGCACAGACTTTATCCCAATGACTATGTTACCGTTGCAGACTTTGGCACAGCCTTTACAACTGAGACTATTTCTCCTGCTGGAGAGGTTTTGGGAGTTACTATTGGGCCTGGCATGATGACCTCTGTTAAGGCTCTTTTTCAAAGTACTGCTCAGCTTCCAGAGATTAGACTTGATTTGCCTACCACTGTGTTGGGAAGAAATACCATTGAGTCTATTCGTGCTGGTGTCCTTTTTGGTTTTACCGGTCAATTTTCTGCAATCATTGCTCAAATTGAAAAAGAACTTGGTCAAAAGGTGAAGGTTATTGCAACAGGCGGTTTTTCTAGATACATCAC
>CAVKHB010000066.1:0-7371 GCA_963656005.1 Coriobacteriaceae bacterium | reverse complement strand
GTCTTAAGGCTGAGCAAAATCTTATCAACGCCTACGTTCTCCTGTGAGAAATTCATCATAACTCTATTGGTTCTGATGGTTTGATAAACATCAAAAGCATCGTCAAGGCTCTTGAAATCTGTAATTTCTCTAAAGACTTCCTTATACCAGCCCATGATGTGCTCCACATTTGCACCAAAGGAAACATGAATAACGTTTTCATTTCTCAAAAGCTTATCAATTGCAAGGTGAACCATGCAGGCGGTTTTTCCAACTCCATGGCGAGAAGCAATGACTCCCAAGTTGCCACGGCCAAGACCACCATTTATCGACTGTTCAAAAACTCTTATAGGACTATTTTTAATTAATTCCTCAACTTCCATTCTTTTCTCCGTACAGTTGTCTTAATTCTTTGTCTTAATCTAGGATTCTATCATTTTTTTGACTTCTCTGCCGCTTTTTTCTTCAATTCTTCAGCAATTGCTGTTGGAACCTTAGCATAGCGACAAACTTCCATTGTAAATTCAGCCTTGCCCTGTGTAATTGAACGTAGAGCTGTAGAGTATCCAAACATCTCTGCAAGTGGGACTTCAGCATCAACAGTACAAATATTGTTGTCTTCTGAAGAGCTGACTATCATACCTCTTCTCTGGTTAATAGAACCAAAGATTGCACCTTGGAACTCGGAAGGACCTTCAACCTCAACCTTCATAATAGGCTCAAGAATTGCAGGTTTTGCCTTTGCAAAGGCTTCCTTGAAACCGGCAATTGCCGCTGTCTGGAAGGCCATGTCTGAAGAGTCAACAGGATGCCAAGCGCCATCATTGATACAACAACGAACTCCAACAATTGGGAATCCAAGCTGTGGGCCTTTCTTCATTGCTGTTATGAAACCTTTTTCACAGGATGGAATGTATTCAGTAGGAATAACACCACCTTTGATTTCGTTAACAAACTCAAAGTCTTTTTGTTCTTCGTCGGAGTTTGGAGCGACCAAGATTGGTTCAATGTAACCAGCGACTCTTGCAAATTGACCACTACCACCAGTCTGCTTTTTGTGAGTGTAGTTGAAGTCTGCATGTTGTGTGATAGCTTCACGATAAGCAACTTCTGGCTTACCAACCTCTACTTCACACTTGTATTCTCTTCTCATTCTCTCAACATAGACATCAAGATGAAGTTCGCCCATACCTTTTATGATGGTTTGGTTACTTTCTGGGTCTGTGTAACACTGGAAGGTTGGGTCTTCCTTCATGAAGCGGTTGATGGCTTTACTCATGTTGTCCTGACTCTTCTTATCCTTTGGGAAGATAGCCAAGCTGATAACTGGATTTGGCACATACATTGAGGTCATTGCATAGTTAACACCACTTCCGCAGAAGGTATCGCCAGAGGCACAATCAATACCAAACAGTGCTGCAATATCGCCACAGGAAACTTCGCTGATATCTTCCATTTCAGAGGCATGCATCTTAATGAGTCTTCCAATACGGAACTTCTTTCTCGTTCTTGTATTGTAAAGCTCATCGCCCTTTCTAATCTTTCCTTCATAGACTCTGATGTAAGTAAGCTGTCCATACTGACCGTCTTCAAGCTTGAAGGCAAGGACTACTGGTGGCTTAGAAGGATCTGCTTCAAGAACCACTTCCTGCTCGTTGTTATCTAGATCAAGAGCCTTGTTTACAACATCCCTTGGTTCTGGCAAATATTTAGTAACAGCATCCAGTAATGGCTGTATACCCTTATTTTTATGGGCAGAACCCACGTAAACGGGACACATTTGCAAAGAGAGCGTACCTTTTCTAACCGCATCTTCAATCATTTCTACAGGAGGTTCTTCGCCTTCAAGAACCATATTCATAAGGTCATCTGAGAAGTCTGAAGCAGCCTCAATGAGCATCTCTCTTCTCTCAAGTGCTTCATCCATCATTGATGCTGGAACTTCTTCCTCTCTGAGAACACTTCCGTTTGGCCCATCAAAATAAATGGCCTTCATGTTCACCAAGTCAACAACGCCCTCAAAGTTATCTTCAAGGCCAATTGGCAATTCCATTAGAACGGCATTGAGATTGAGTTTTTCTCTCATCTGCTTGACTACATTAAGTGGATTTGCGCCAACTCTATCGCACTTGTTGATGAAGGCAATACGTGGAACGTGATAGCGATCCATCTGCTTATCAACTGTAATACTCTGACTCTGAACACCACCAACGGAACAGAGCACCAAGATAGCGCCATCCAAAACTCTCAGAGATCTCTCAACCTCAATTGTAAAGTCCACGTGTCCCGGAGTATCTATAACGTTTATCTCGTAGCCCTTCCAGTTAACACTGGTGGCTGCACTTGCAATGGTTATGCCTCTCTCTCTTTCCAACTCCATGCTGTCCATTGTGGCGCCAACGCCATCCTTCCCGTGGACTTCATGGATTGCATGAATTCTGTTGCAGTAGAAAAGAATTCTCTCACTAAGTGTGGTTTTACCGGAATCTATGTGAGCACTAATCCCGATATTTCTCATTTTTGATAATTCTGTTGCCATTTTCTTAACTCTTTAACCTTTCATAAAAAAACTAGTAATTCATCCCTTAAAACGTGCAGTAAACTATCATATTTTACAAAATTCTGCAATGCTGTTTTCAGAGTCTTTTTTAATACTGCTTACCCAAGGTTACTTGGTGCAAATACTTTTCATTTTTTACAACTGAATATATTATAGGTAAAAACTATTTTTTTGCGGTGGCAATATATGGATTTAGATGTAAAAAACCTTCACCCACTAGAAGTGAAGTTGCTTAGGCACGTTGACCTAACAAGCGAAATTACAGCAGACAAAATTGTTGCAGAACTTGGTTATAAAATTGGTCAGTGCAACCAAGCGTTCAGCTGGTTGAGTGCTAAAGGCCTTTTGGTTGAAACAAGCAGAAAAACAATTGTTCAGTACGAGCTGACAGATTTAGGAAAAGAACAGGCAGAAAAAGGTACCCCTGCTCAGAGAATATTTGACCTACTTAGATCAGGACAGGCGCTCTCTTTGCCAGAGATTGCTGAAAAAATCGGGCTAGAAAAGAGCGATATCGGCTCCGCATACGGCATGCTGTCCAAGGCGGGAACCTGTGCCATGAATGGCGAAAACAAGGCCTATGTTAAGGATAACAAGTTGCCAGAGGATGTTGTAGAGACGGCGGCTCTTTTGAAGAAGGGACTTTCTGGCGCGTTGGATGAGGCTACGCTGAGTGAGCGGGAAAAGTCTTTGATGGCAAGGATTTCAAAAAAGCGTGGTGCAGTAGGGAGTCCTTACAAAGTAATTGAACGCGAAGAAGTAGTTTACAAACTCACAGGGGATGGCGAAAAGGCCAAAGAAGCTGTAATAAATGCAAATATCACGGGCGAAGAAATTGGCGTTCTCACCCCGCAGATTTTGGCTTCCGGGTCTTGGAAGAATGCAACCTTCCGCCCATACGGCCTTGATGCACCGGTCTCAAGATTAATTCCAGGCCGTCACAATCCTTATGGAAATTACATTCAGTGGGTAAAAGATAAACTCACAGATTTGGGCTTTGAGGAATTTGACGGACCACTTGTAGAAAACGAATTCTGGAATGGAGACGCACTTTTCATGCCTCAATTCCATAGTGCAAGAGATATTCACGATGTCTACTACGTGAAAGAACCTCGTCATTGCAAGGAAATTGAAGAGCCTTGGCTTACAAATATCGCCAACGCACATGAAAACGGAGGCAATACAGGTTCTCGTGGATGGCAGTACAAATTCGACCACGAATTTACCAGAAGACAGGTTTTGAGAAGTCAAGGCACCGTCCTTTCTGCCCACCAGCTTACAAAGGCCAAGGTTCCAGGAAAATACTTTGGCGTTGTTCGCTGCTTCAGATTTGATGAAGTTGACGCAACCCATGGTGCCGATTTCTTCCAGACAGAAGGCATTGTCATTGGCAAGGAGGCTAACCTGAAGGATTTGCTCGGTCTGCTTAAGATGTTTGCAACGGAAATTGCAGGCGCTACAGACTTTAAGTACGTCCCTGGCTACTTCCCCTTCACCGAGCCTTCAATTGAAATTCACATCAAACACCCCGTTCTAGGTTGGTTTGAGCTTGGTGGCTCTGGAATTTTCAGACCAGAAGTCACAAAATCTCTTGGAATTGACGAGCCCGTTCTTGCCTGGGGTCTTGGAATTGATCGTATGGCAATGATGCATCTTGGAATTAACGACATAAGGGATTTGTTCACTCCAAACATTGAAAGCGTAAGAACAAGGAGGGGAAACTAATGCCTAAGTTTGAAACTACCGAAAAAATGTTTTATGGTCTGATGGGTCGTCCGTACTCGGATTCCGAGCTTGAGGACATTTTCCCACGCGCAAAGGCCGAGCTAGATGGTCACGACACAGAAAACCACATCTTTAAAATAGAGCTTAACGACACCAACCGGCCTGATCTCTGGTCCGCAATGGGTCTAGCCCGATTACTCAAAAACTACGACAACCCAGCTCCAAGACAGTACGACTTCTTCTCCTCCAAGGTTTATACCGCAGACAATAAAGGTAGAGAACTACACGTTGGCCCTAAAGCCAAGGAAGTCAGACCTTTCTCCTGTGGATTTGTGGCAGCAGGAAAAGAAGTTGATGAGGAAATTCTTCTTACCTTAATTCAAAGCCAGGAAAAACTTTGCTGGAACTTTGGAAGAAAGAGAAAGTCTATTGCAATGGGCATTTATAGAAATGACCTCATCCATTACCCTATTCACTATGATGGAGCAGACCCTGATAAGACTCACTTTGTTCCACTTCACATGGAAGAAGATTTGACTTTACGTCAAATTTGCGAGCAACATCCAAAGGGAAAAGAATATGGCTATATAATCAAAGATAGCCCTGTTTATCCCTACCTTTATGATGATAGTGGCGAGGCACTCTCAATGCCACCTGTAATAAACAGTGCAAGAGTTGGAGCAGTTAAAGTTGGAGACAAGGACCTCTTTGTTGAGATGTCGGGAACAGTCCTTAAAGACGTTCTACTTTGTGCCTCAATTATGGCTTGCGATATGGCAGATTTGGGATTCACAATTGAGCCTATCAAAGTTGTATACCCATACGAGACCGAGTTCGGAAAAGAAATTACAGTTCCCTACTACTTCCAAGATTCTCAAAGCTGTACTGTTGAACAAATCCATAAGACCCTTGGAGAAAAGATTTCTGCAAAAGAAGCCAAACAGGCCCTTCTTAGAATGGGCGTTTACAGTGTTTCAGAAGGGAATACAATTTACATTACCTGTCCTGAATACAGAAATGATTTTCTTCATGCCGTTGATGTAGTTGAAGATGTAATGGTTGGATATGGTCTTGAGAACTTTATTCCTACCATTCCAAGAGACTTCACAGTTGGTCGTCTTACCCCAGCTGAAGAACTTGGAAGAAAGGTCAAGGACATTATGATTGGAATGGGCTTCCAAGAAATGATGTACAACTATCTTGGCAGCAGGCGCGAATATGTTGATAACATGCACATTACTGGCGACAAAGTAATCATGATTGCCAATCCAATGTCTGAGAACTTTGAGGCTGTTAGACCTTCAATCATACCTTCTCTTCTTGAGAGTGAGAGTGTCTCAGGTCATGCAACCTATCCTCACAACATCTTTGAAGTTGGTAAGGTTGCCTTCCTTGAACCTTCTGACAATAGTGGCACAGTTACACGCAATAACTTGGGCTTTATGTCTGCTGATGTAAGCGTTGGTTTCAATGAAGTTAACAGCTTTATTAATACCCTTATGTATTTCTTAAAAGTAGAGTATACTCTAAGAGTACCAGAAAAAGATCCTAGATTTATTCCTGGTAGATGCGCTGAAATTATTGTGAAGGGAGAAAGGGTTGGAATCTTTGGCGAAGTACATCCAGCAGTGCTTGAAAGTTGGGGCTGTGGGATGCCTACCGTAGTTGCAGAAATTGACCTAGACTGTTTGCTTTGATAAATAAAGATGTTGCATTAAACCTTTTTCGTCAAATGTTAAATTCACGGTTTTTTGAAGAGAAAACCGAACAGTTGTTTAAGGCTGGCCTGATTCATGGAACAACGCACTTGGCCAATGGTCAAGAGGCGTCTCAGGCTGGCCTTTGTCTTGCTCTAGAGAAAGGAGATTGGATTGTTCCAACTCACAGGTGTCACGGCTTTACAATATGTAAAGGAAGTGCTCCCTTTGCTATGTTTAGTGAAATGTTTGGCTCTATACACGGCCTTGCAAAAGGCCTTGGTGGTAGCATGCATATGCCAGATAAGACTCATTCTAATCTTGGCTCTTCTGCCGTAGTAGGTTCTGGCGTTCCCCTTGCAACTGGAATTGCTTTTTTTGAAAAATTCAAAGCCGCTGGAAATGCAGGCTTTTGCGCATCATCTTTTGGAAATCCTAAAGATTATCCTATTGTTCCTGTTCAAAATGTTGCCGTTGCCATCTTTGGAGATGGAGCCTCCAGCAGAGGTTCCGTCCACGAATCCATGAACATAGCCTCAATTTGGAAATTGCCAATTCTCTTTTACTGCGAGAACAATCATTATGGAATGTCGGCACCAAGTGACAAAATGATTAGTGTTGATTCTGTGGCCCAACGTTCTAAGGCATACTCAATGCCAGGTAAAACGGTGGATGGAAATGATGTTGAGGTAGTTTATGAAGCTACAAAAGAGGCGCTTTCTTATATTCGCTCTGGCAACGGTCCTTATCTTTTGGAAGTTATGACCTACAGAACCAAGGGACACTCTAAGAGCGATAGACGTTTGTATAGAACAACAGAAGAAGAAAAACAATGGCTTGAAAAGGATCCTATTACACTTTTTGAGCGTAAACTTATCAAATTAGGCTATCTTTCTTCTGATGAGATTACTGAAATAGAAAACGAATGTCACACTTATATTGAAGATATGGCAGCTTTAGCCCTAGACAAAAGTGCAGATAAATTAAGCGCCAAAGATGTGGAGGGAATGGTCTATGCAGAGTAAATTGACTTTTCGTGAAGCCTTAAGACAAGCCCTCGCAGAAGAAATGGCACTAGATCCAAAGGTTCTTTTGTTGGGCGAGGACGTTGGAGTTTATGGCGGCTGCTTTAAGGTCTCAGGTGATTTATACAAGAGTTTTCCAAATCAGGTCATTGACACTCCTGTTTCAGAGGAAGGCTTTACTGGGATGGCTGTTGGAGCAGCAATGATGGGTCTCAGGCCTGTTGTTGAGATTATGTATGCCGATTTCTTCACTCTAATCTTTGACCCCATTGTAAACCATGCTTCTAAAACTCATTTTATGAGTGGAGGACAGTTCTGTTGTCCAATTACAATTCGTCTTCCGGAAGGTTGTGGAACTGGACATGGGGCTCAACACACCCAAAGC
>CAVKHB010000065.1:0-7375 GCA_963656005.1 Coriobacteriaceae bacterium | reverse complement strand
CGTATGTGCAGTATGCCCAGGTCTGATGTTGACAGAAATGAACCAGAATAAAGGCAGTAATAAACTCACAAGAGGACAACAGCGTCTTCCTATAATAGACCCGAAAATCGCGGCAGTGAAGTCACTCAAAGCCGCAGCAAAAGGAAGAGCCGTCTACACAACAGGAGCATTCTATAAGTTCTATCGTCTCCTTACAAAGATAATTCCTCATGGGCTAGTTGTCAGATTCGCCGGCCTGGAATAAAGAGAGGGAGAGATGATTTTATTTTTTTCTGCTACAGGAAACAGTAGGTATCTTTCAGAGCGTATTGCAGTGGCAACAGATGATGAAATCATCTCTATTGAAGACTGCATCAAGAAAAGAGAATATTCATTTAATGTAAATGGAAAAACAGTCGGAATCGTAACCCCGACATACGCCTGGGGGCTTCCTCTAATCGTCATGAATTTTCTAGAGAAGCTCAAGTTCGAGGGGAAGCCTGATTATATCTGGTTTACCGCAACATACGGCACAACTCCGGGAGGGACAGGACATGCGACATCAGTTATACTCAAAGCAAAAGATATTTCTCTATCGGCCCTCTTCAGTGTGAAAATGCCCGACACATGGACTCCTTTATTCAATCTCAGCAACAAGAACAAGGTAAAGAGAATAAACAATAACGCAGAAAAGGAGATTGACGAAATCATCTGTAAGATAAGAACACGCTCCCTGGGTGACTTTATGAAAAACAAAATGCCGTATTTACTGTCTAAATCAGTCCATTTTATAGAATACGACCGAATGAGAAAAACGTCTCACTTCAAGGTTGAGGATACCTGCATAGGATGTGGCCTCTGTGCCCGTAACTGTCCCATCTCTGCTATAGAATTCCGGAACAACAGACCATCGTGGACTGAACAGAGCTGTCTAATGTGTCTCAGGTGCCTCCACAATTGTCCTAAGGCAGCGATTCAATACGGAAAGAGAACGAAGAAGCACGGACAGTATGTGCATCACGAGTTAAAAGACATACCTTAGAAGAGCCTGCCCTCCTTCATGAAATCGCCAATGTTTACATGGATAATTCCGTTGCGTTGCTGAATCAAATCATTTCGGGTCATAACATATTTTGGATAGTTGTCGCGTATAGACTCTAATGGGGCATATTCACGGTTTTCGGTTTCTATGCTGTTTTGCATTGTCATTGCAACTTGTACATATGAATACTCCATTGGTTTATCCCTAAAAATAAAATCGCACTCAAGTTTTCCTATTCTACCCACACTTGCTTCATAACCTTTGGAAAGAGCATACTGATATACAATATTTTCCAATGCTGGTCCGTAGTTTATTCTGTTATCTACATTATTTGCAAAATAAAATGATAAATCTGCTAAATAATATTTCTGCTCACCGTGAATAGATTTCTTTGTTTTCAAGTCAAACCTTCTACATTCATATATAATTTTTGCATCTATGAGCATTTGAATGTATTTCTTTAAAGTTTCCCTCTTTATTGTGAGTCCTTCTTTTTTGAGTTTTTCTAAGATGTTAGGGATACTTGTAGATGTTCCAAAATTATTAATGATATAAGTCTGAACTTTGCTAAAAGCTTCCTTGTTCCTAATTTGTACACGTTTTTTTATATCTCTTGTATATATTTCTTGAATAACGTTTTTCACGTATTGCCTTTTGTCCTCAATTCTTTGATAATCCAGAGCTTTTGGAAAACCTCCTTCAAGAATGTATTTATCAAGCTCTTCCGTAATATTGCTACTGATAGGCTGTTTATAAAACTCTTTCATTTTAAGATATTCTTCAAAAGTCAGAGTAAACATCTCAAATTCTACGTATCTTCCAGTAAGAACAGTTGAAAGTTCTCCGCTCAACATATATGAATTAGATCCTGTAATGAATATGGAGAACTCTTCCTCAAGCCTGTACTCCTCAACAACAGACTCAAACCCTTCAACATTTTGAATCTCATCTATAAACAGGTATTTTACTCCCTTGGCTGTGCATTTTTCGTCTATAACTTTTTCCAACTCTGACGGTGTATTTATTGCTCTGTAACCACGTTTCTTTAAATCGATAAAAATTATATTCTCAACCGAAGTTCCCTTTTCCTCAAGTTCCTCTGCAATAGTGTGCATTAGGCATGATTTACCACATCTTCTAACGCCACTAATTACTTTAATCATACCTGTATCATGGTAAAAGCCTCTAATTTTGGATAAGTAGTTTTCTCTTCTGTATAGTTTCATATTCTACCTCAGTTTTATTATACATAAACAAGTCATTATTTACTAGTTTAAGGGGTCTATTTTTTGATTTTATCGAATATTGCCCCCTAAAATAAGATTTTACAACTTGTTTAGATAACTACATCACCTATTTTTAATAGGACTTTTAGAGATGGGGGTATACTGCTTTTTCTGCACCATCTTGGCTATTGGTGCAGATAATATTCCAGCAACAACTCCAATAATCCAAACATACTTCCAGCTTATGAAAATGCCAAAAACAACAATCATTATGAGTTCAATTACCACATACAATAACTTAAATTTACCATTTGCTTTATTCAGTTCTTTTAAAGGATCAGCCTCAGTGACGAAATGAGGTGCACTTTCTATAAAATCTGCAGCACCGTTTGCTCCAGTACAAGAACGAAAATCTACACTGCAATTTTTAGCAGCGAACAAATAAACATCATTGTCCAAGATTTTCTGTACAGTAGAGCGAATACCCTGAACAGAATCATTCACAAATTCTATACCTGCACCAATTTCCTTAACTCTTCTTGCAACGGCCCGTTGCTCGTTTGTCTGAGGATAAAGCACCATAGGAGTTGACATATACAAACTCTCAGAAACACTGTTCATTCCACAATGAGTAATAAAAACATCGGCTTTTGAAAGAACTTCAAGCTGGTTGACGTAAGGGTAAATTTTAATGTTTTCTGGTAGACTCCCAAAAATCTCACGTTTTATCGCATGCCCACAAGATATAACAACATCCACATTCAGATCTTTTAGAGCCAGAATGCATTTGAGATAGAAATCTGGCTTGTCATTGACAACCGTCCCCAAAGAAACATATACAAGAGGTCTACACTTTTCCTTTTTTGGCTTCATTTTTGAAAAGACCGATGGCCCAATAAAAGCATAGTGCTTAGAAAAACTCTCTACGTATGGCTGAAAACGCCGTGAAGTATAGACAATAGAGTCTGTATTATTATCGCTTTGAACCAAAGACAAAGCACTTTTTACATGATAGCCATATGGTTCCAACTTTTTTAATTCTCTAGATATTTTGGGCAATCCAAAGATCATATCTGCTAGTTCTTTTGGAGAATTTTTCATATATTGCGAAGACATTTGGTTAAAAGCAAATGTGCTTGTAGATACTACTATGGGGACCTTGTGCTTGTAAGCATTCAGCTTTCCCCAAAAACAAACAGAATCGGTATAAACAATATCGGGCTTGAAAGAGATGAATTCAGCATGTAGAAAATCATTCATTGCAATTGTAATGCGAATATCTTGTAGGGTCATCTCCGTGGTGGAGACCCTTTTCAGACCTTTTTCTTCGTTGGTTGTCAGACTGGGAAGATAAGAATCGCAGGATACAAATTCAGCCCCTGTTGATTCTATTTTGTTTTTAAATTCGTTGAACGAATAAAAACGAACTTTATTGCCTCTAGAAACTAGTTCTGTTGCAACAGGAAGCATGGGATTTGTGTGCCCATGTGCAGGAATACAAAAGAAAGCTATACTTTTCAATTTCAAATACCTTCTTTTTCACTATTTTTTTCACCATAGGCTATTTCAAACAACTCTGAGAAAGCTCCCTTTGGAGGGATTGCAATTCCACGTTGTTCATCCCCAAGCAACAACAGCGTATCACCTGGTTTGATTCCAAAAACAGCACGAGCTTGTTTTGGTATTACAATCTGCCCTTTCTCTCCAACAGTAGCTGTCCAAGCATATTTTCCTTTTGGAGTCTTCATTTTCATGCCTCGCTTCTTTGTAAGTATGATTTGTATAACTTATCATACTTATCTATTTGTAAAACATCAAGATTTTAAACACTGTTTTGGGGATTTACCTGTGCAAAAATGAACACCAATCGTTTATAGAGAATTTAGCAATCGTTAAAAGGTTTAAAACTATGATACTAGGCTATAAAGAGAGGTTCTAAATTAGGGATTATAGACCATCTTCGACGTTATCAACATAT
Organism: Coriobacteriaceae bacterium; assembly: GCA_963656005.1. Classification (GTDB taxonomy): domain Bacteria; phylum Spirochaetota; class Spirochaetia; order Sphaerochaetales; family Sphaerochaetaceae; genus UBA9732. The sequence goes on along the minus strand of CAVKHB010000065.1, from coordinate 3,150 downwards.
TGTTTGGGCATAAATAAAAGATTACAGAATTCAAAGAAGAGATTTTGTATTGCCATCATATGTACAATGTATTGCTTTTTGTCCATTCATCTAGTATGTTGTAGTTGAGGTGACTATTATGAGAACAGCAACAACACCAAAGACATCAACTACGAGCATGACGGTAAGGTTGGACAGCGGTGTCAAAAAACAAGCTCAAGAGATTTACTCAGAGCTTGGAATAGACATGACAACCGCAATCAATGTGTTTCTCCGTCAATCAATCAGAAGCAAGGGTTTTCCCTTTGACGTCAACCTTGAGATTCCAAATAAAACTACGCTCAAGGCTATGGAACAAACTCAGAAAGGCGAGGATATGCATGGGCCTTTCTACTCTGTAGAAGAGCTTATGGATTCCCTCAATGCTGACGATTAAGTACAACACTCAATTCAAGAAGGATTACAAAAAGGCAGCCAAAAGAGGACTGAACATCAAGGAACTTGAAAATGTAATCTTCCTTCTTGCAACGGAGCAGAAACTTCCGGAAAAGTTCAGAGACCATGCACTGAATGATTCAAGAAACTACAAAGGTATGAGGGAGTGCCATATTGAACCAGACTGGCTTTTAGTATACCAGATAGTTAAATCGGAACTGCTGCTAAACCTTGTAAGGACAGGCTCTCATTCTGATTTGTTCTGACAACCGAATCTTGACCCATAAAGAAGTCTTTTAAACGCAAAGGAGCATAAATGAAGTACAATGAAATACCGGAGAAGACTATTCAAAATGACAACAGTTTAAAAGAACAGTTAAAGGCATTTGATATGTCTGACAACGTAATCAACAGCACATTTTTGACATCAATACAACTGTAGGGAGTTCTAATAACGGGCAAGAACAAGGAACAAGTGAAGGACAATGCTCTTATGCATGGCCTAAACGCAGTGACGCAGTTATTGCCTAGTTAGTAGAACGACTGTCTCAACGTGGCTTGAGACGTCATTATGTACGTCATTTCTACTTTTAGCACGTTTAAACGATAGCCCTGATAGTGCACCCATATCGTTTCCCAAAAATCTTACAATCGTTTAATTTTGAATAGATATTCAAATAAAAGATGTATACCACTGACATCCATATTCTGTCTAAGCGAAATATTGACTTTATTTAGTTAAGCTATAATAATTATATTACCTTAATCTAATTAGGAGTCGATATGGATTTAAGAAAAGCTTTAGACACCTTTTATTACAGTACTGCTCTGTGTGATCTTCGCCTCATGAATAAACATTTTGTAGACGAGAACATCACCTACAACAGTCTCTTATACATCGAGCTGATTTATACCATGAATGGCACATGCACTGCATCCAAGCTTGCCCAGTTGCTTCATGTGTCAAAACCGGGAGTCACATTAAAGCTTAACGAATTATTGCGTCAGGGACTTATTAAGAAGGCAACAGATCCAAATGACAAAAGAAAGTACTACCTTTCAGTAAACGATGATGCAATACCTCAATATAAGGTTTTCCGGCGGCAGGACAGTGAAGCAATCAAGCGTATTACCGATACATTTACTATAGAAGAGATTGATAAGTTCTGCAGTATGCTTGATATCATCTCAGAAATCAATTTTGAAGAAATCAACGGAGCATAAAGGTCATCATGAAACAAACAAAGAATGATTTTCTGACGGGGCCGATCTTACCTTCTCTTCTGAAGTTTTCAATTCCCGTGTTGTTAGCACTGCTCTTACAGGCCCTATATGGTGCAGTGGATCTCTGAGCTGTCGGCAAATTTGGCACAACTAGAGATATCTCCGCCGTTGCCACAGGTTCACAGGCAATGCAGATTATAACAGGTCTTATCACAGGACTTTCCATGGGTTCCACCGTCCTCCTTGGTATAGATGTTGGACGTAACGATCACGACGCAGTGGCGAAGACAATCGGCAGTAGTATCTATGTCTTTGGAATTGTCGGACTGGTATTGACAATTATTACTGTACTATCTGCGCCTTGGATTGCCCGTGTAACTAATGCTCCAGCCGAGGCTTTCTCTCAAACTGTCAGTTATATACGTATCTGCGGTGCAGGCAGCCTCTTTGTTGTGGCATACAATCTTATCAGTGCGGTCTTCAGGGGTCTTGAAGATGCAAAATCGCCGTTATATTTTGTAATGATTGCATGTGTGACCAATATCGTGGGAGATATTATGCTGACGAAGTTTTTCCCATTAGGAGCTTCGGGAGCTGCGATTGCAACTGTGGCAGCTCAGGCTGTCAGTGTAATTCTGTCATTGCTTTTAATTAAGATAAAAGGACTTCCTTTTGCAGTAAAAATAAAACACATATGCTTTGACAAAGGAAATTTCGGAAGAATCCTGAAGTTGGGAATGCCTATTGCTCTACAGAGCATGTGCAACGAGGTTTCATACCTTGTGCTCTTGGGTTTTGTCAATGCCCTCGGAGAAGTTGCTTCAGCAGGAGTAGGAATTGCTGAGAAACTCGTGATGTTTATACTTTTGATTCCTAATTCTTACATGCAGTCCATCTCTGCTTTTGTAGCGCAGAATGATGGGGCCGGACAGTTGGAGAGAGCAAAGAAATCTCTGTGGATTGGAATGTTGAATGCAGCAATACTCGGGGGAATACTTGCTTACCTTTCCTTTTTCCATGGGGTAGCTCTTTCAACACTATTTACAAAGCAAGAGGAAACAGCTGTATTGAGTTCTTCAGCAGAGTTTTTGAAAGCAACAAGTATTGAGTGTTTTATACTCTCGATTGCCTACTGTTTTCTGGGTTACTTCAACGGTATGGAAAAAACAACTTTTGTCATGGTGCAGGGGCTCTTGTCTATTTTTATTGTGAAGATACCTTTTGCCTGGTTTGCCAGTACAAGACCAGCCACGAATCTGTTTCAAATAGGCATGTCTACAGCATGGGCTGCAGTATTCAATCTGCTGTTATGTATATGGTATTATCTACATTGTTGCAGAAAAGAAAAATCATGATAAATAATTTCTGACGCATTATCTGCACTTTGAATGGTTTCCATTTTAGATTAAAATGGAAAATCGTATGGAGTTAATTTTAGCTAAAATAATCAATTGTTAAAATTGGCTTCTTTCAAAATGCATATCTATACAATTATTCTCAAGGGGTGTGCAC
>CAVKHB010000064.1:5819-7386 GCA_963656005.1 Coriobacteriaceae bacterium | reverse complement strand
TTGATGGTTCCTACCTTGTGGCTTTGTCAGTAAAAAAGAGTCTTTAAGGTATTGTCATTTTTTCTCAAATGTTCTATAAAATCAAAGGCTTGGCGGCGTAGCTCAGCTGGTAGAGCAATCGGCTCATATCCGATCGGTCAGGGGATCGTGGCCCTTCGCCGCTAAATGAAAATCCTTGGTTCGCCAAGGATTTTTTGCTATATGGGCAAGCTTGCAAGAGAAATCGGGGTGAGGGGAAAAGAGTGATCAAATTCAGCGTTCTGGGAAGTGGCAGCTGCGGGAACAGTTATGTGTTCTTGTGCGGCTCGCATGCTTTGATGGTGGACGCCGGGTACTCGCTACGCAAGATAGAGCTGCGAATGAACGAGGCGGGGATGGAGCTGCCTTGTGTGGATGCGCTGCTTTTGACTCATCTGCATCCGGACCATAATAGTGGGGCTGGCGTGTTTGCAAGAAAGACGGGAAAGCCGGTTTTTGTGAGCGAAAATGTGCTGCGTTATGCGCAAGTTGAGTATGACAAGATGGGGCTTCCGCCGGCGTGTAAGAGGTCTTTTGAGCCTGGCACGAGCTTTGATATTGGCCCTTTTTGTGTGAATGCGTTTTATTCGAGCCATGATAGTGCAGGTAGCGTTGGATTTACTATCTCGTGTGAAGATAAGAAGATAGTTCTGATTACTGACACGGGTTATTACACGGAGGAGATGCAAAATCAGGCAAAAAATGCCAATTTGTTGTTCCTTGAGTCCAACTATGATGTCCAGATGCTGCGCACAGGGCCGTATCCTCTTTATTTGCAAAAAAGAATTGCGGGGCAGCGTGGCCATCTTTCCAATGATCAGGCCAAAGAGTTTTTGACCACTTGCGGGTATGAAAATTCACGTACGCCGGTGTACTTAATTCATGTGTCGGATAGCAATAACACGGTAGAGCGCGTGGCCTCTGTGATGAGTTCTTTTAATGCCCAAGTTTGCCAGCGCGGTGCTCAATACAGTGGTCAACTTACTTGACTAATAACTACTTGGTTTTTAATATCGGAAACCATGGAGATTATAGAGGTTTTTGCAAATTTGCAGAAAAACCTCTTGAGGAGATGATATATGCAAACAGTTATCAAAAAGTTGAAAACTATGCAGCCAGGGCCTACTCCTGTTTTGGCAGAGGGTTGGGTTAGAACAAAAAGAGACAGTAAAAATGTCTGTTTTATTGAAGTTAACGATGGAACTTGCCTCAAAGGGCTTCAGGTCGTTGCAGATAAGGCTGTTTTTGATAATAATCTCCTCAATTCTCTTTCAACTGGATGCTCTGTGGCCTGTGAAGGTTTGATTGTTGCCTCAGAAGGTGGCGACCAGGCCGTTGAGCTTAAGGCAACCTCTATTAAATTAATAGGTGAGGCTCCAGCCGATTATCCTCTTCAAAAGAAGAGACATACCCTAGAATATCTTCGCGATATTGCTCATCTCAGAGCTAGAACTAACACAATTGGTGCCGTTGCCCGCGTGAGAAGTAAAATGGCTTTTGCCGTTCACAAATTCTTTCAGGAGAACGATTTCTACTATGTCCACACTCC
>CAVKHB010000064.1:0-5809 GCA_963656005.1 Coriobacteriaceae bacterium | reverse complement strand
ACTCCACTAATCACAGCAAGTGATTGCGAGGGCGCCGGCCAGATGTTCCAGGTAACAACCCTTGACATGAAAAATCCTCCTCTTTTAGAAAACGGGGAAATTGATTACTCAAAAGACTTCTTTGGAAAGCACACAAGCCTCACCGTCAGTGGTCAGCTGGAAGGCGAAACCTACGCCACAGCCCTCCGCAATATCTACACTTTTGGGCCTACTTTCCGCGCAGAAAACTCCAACACCAAGCGCCACCTAGCAGAATTCTGGATGGTTGAACCCGAGATGTCTTTCTGCACCCTAGAAGGCGACATGGAAATTGCAGAAAGCTTCCTCAAATCCGTCTTCAGCTACGTCCTCCAGGAATGCGACGAGGACATGGATTTCTTCTCCAAGTTTATTGAACCGGGCGTGAAAGACACAATCCGACACGTGGTTGAAAGCCCCTTTGCCCATCTCACTTATACCGATGCCATTAAGGAGCTTGAAAAACATTCCGATAAATTTGAATTCAAGCCCTATTGGGGCTGCGACCTTCAAACGGAGCATGAAAGATTCCTTACAGAAGAAATTTGCAAATCCCCAGTCCTTGTCACTGACTATCCTAAAGAAATCAAAAGCTTCTATATGAAATTAAACGAAGATGGCAAGACCGTCCGTGCCATGGATGTTCTTGCTCCTCGTCTTGGTGAAATCATTGGTGGAAGTGAGAGAGAGTATAGATATGATGTCCTAAGATCCAGAATGGCTGAATTAGGACTTAGAGAAGAGGATTACTGGTGGTACCTAGATCTTAGAAAGTACGGCACCGTCCCACACTCCGGCTTTGGCCTAGGCTTTGACAGAGCTGTTCAATATGTGACTGGGATGCAGAATATTAGGGATGTGATTCCCTATCCTCGTGCCGCCAAACAAGCAGAATTCTAGGTCTTTGGGCGAGCTGCGTTGTCACTTCAGGATGAGCCGTGCAGAAAAGCACTGTCTCATCCTTTGTTCCTAGCATCTCATCCCAAATACCGGCGAATCTTGGTCTTTGGGCCGTATATTGCATTGTTGCGCTCGGGTCATCCCACAAAAAGAGAAAAAAATTTGCATTTTTGTGGTGAAACTACACAAAAACGATTATTTTTTAGGGATTTTGTGGTGTTGACGCCTAAGATATAGTAAGTTTTCCTTGGAGGTTTTTGTATGAAAAAAGTTATTGTTGTTTTGGCTAACGGCTTTGAGGAAATTGAGGCCATAACTCCAATTGACATTCTTAGGCGCGCAGGACTTGATGTCACAGTTGCTGGAGTTGGCGATACTTTGATTACTGGTGCACATGGCCTTCCAGTAAAATGTGATGTTGAAATTTCTGATGTAGTAAACGAAAAGTTCTCTTGTATTGTTCTGCCGGGTGGTATGCCAGGAGCTACCAATTTAATAAACAGTAGAGACGTTCAAAAACTTATTTACTCGGTGAATAGGGATGGTCTTGTTTGTGCAATTTGCGCAAGCCCAGCAATTGTTCTTGCTCCACTTGGAATTTTAGAGAATAAGAAGGCTGTTTGCTATCCCGGCATGGAATCTTATGCTCATTCAGTTAGTTTTGTTAAAAATCTTTCTGCTGTACGCGACAATAATGTTATTACAGGTGCAGGTCCAGGCTGTGCCACAGATTTCTCATTTTTAATTGTAGAAGCCCTCCTTGGAGCTGATATGGTTAAAAAACTTAAAAATGATATGATTTATATTTCCTAATTAGGAAGGGTTTTTATGGGTAAAATTGGTTTTGACAATGCTAAATACTTAAAAGAGCAGAACCAGTATATTCTTGAAAGAATGAAAAAAGTAGATGGAAAACTCTACATTGAATGTGGTGGAAAACTTCTTTTTGACTATCATGCGGCTAGAGTTCTACCTGGCTTTGATATTGATGATAAGATGAAGGTTTTTCACTCCTTCAGAGATAAACTAGATGTTATCATTTGCATTCATTCGGGGGATATTGAGCATAGGAAGATGCGTTCCGACTTTGGTATTTCCTATGATACAGATGTCTTCAAGATGATTGATGATTTTGCCTCTTGGGGCATCAAAGCCAATAAAGTTGTCATTACCCGTTACAAAGGCGAGGCTAGCGCAAAGAACTTTGCGGACATGCTTCAGCGTCGTGGTGTTAACGTCTATTTTCATAAGGAAATAATGGGCTACCCAGAAAATGTGGATCTTGTCGTAAGTGACGAGGGCTATGGTGCAAACCCCTACATCCCCACGGACAAACCCGTCGTCATGGTCACTGCCCCTGGTCCAGGTAGTGGTAAACTTGGTACGTGCCTCTCTCAAATGTACCACGATTATAAAAGCAATCGAAAAAGCGGTTATGCCAAGTTTGAATCCTTCCCAATTTGGAATCTTCCCATTGACCACCCTGTAAACATTGCCTATGAGGCCGCCACTGCCGATATTGGCGACTACAACCAAATTGACCACTTCTACGTGTCGTCTACAGGCGAGATTGCGGTCAACTATAACCGCGACATGGAGGCTTTTCCCCTCCTGAAGCGCATCCTGAACAAGATAACTGGTGGCTCGCTTGATTATAATTCTCCCACCGATATGGGCGTGAACCGCCTGGGCTTTGGCATCTGTGATGATGCAATTGTCCGTGAGGCGGCCAACCAAGAAATTATACGCCGATATTATCGGGCTGCGTGCGAATATGCTCAAGGCATTGGCACGAAAGAAACCGTGGCCCGTTGTGCCTCCATCATGGATAGGGTGGGCCTTAAGTGCGAAGACAGGTACCCCGTCCCCGTGGCGCAAAAGGCTCTCGAAGACGCTATTGCTAGAGGAAAAGGCAAGTATGGCATCACCTGCGCTGCTGCAATCCAGCTCAACGATGGAACCTTTGTTACCGGCCACAACTCCTCCTTCATGCATGCCTCCAGTGCAATGGTTTTGAACTCTTTAAAGGTCTTGGCAGGTATAGACAAGTCTGTTGAGCTCATCCCACACCAAGTTGTTGACTCTGTCACTGCTATGAAGCGAGATGTTCTCAAAGGCCGTGGTATAAGTCTCAACCTAGATGAAACCCTCATTTGCTTGGCCATGAGTGCTGCCATCAATGCTGATGCTAAAAAGGCCTTAGACAAATTGCCTCTACTCTGTGGCTGTGAGTCCCATATGAGTCATATCCCCTCTGCAGGAGATTCTTCAGGCCTGAGGAAACTTGGGATTAATGTGACAAGTGAGCCGAAGTTTCCCTCCACCAATATGCGCAACTTCTAACTTCTTGAGCTTTGCACCGTATACTGCGTCACTGCGCTCGGGCTTATCCCTCGCTTGTATTCTTGTCTACGGCACAAATCTCTGCGAATTTCACTCTTTGGGCGGGGTGGAATTCAATGAAAAAGCGAAAAAAGTGGGTTTTTCATTGAACTTTTGCATGAAAAAAGCAAAAAAACTCATTTTTCATTGAAAATATCTTCTGGCGGCAGTGCTCAAGTCTAGCCACTCATAGAGAAATTTGAGCTTGGGGTTGGGAGATAAAATTATCGGGATTGGAGATGGGCTTTGGGCATATTGAAGCGGTCGTGCGTGGATTTTTCTTGGGGCATGACCTGGATGTCGCCGGACTTGGTGAGAGCCCACTTGGTAATCATTGGACCCGCTATTTCGTAGATGAAGACCGAAAAAAGTACGATATTCCTGATAAGTAGGCCATCGTTTGTCCCTAAGTCCTCGGCTTGGATGCACATGCCAAGTGCCACGCCAGCTTGTGGGAGGAGGGTGTAGCCTAGGTATTTGACCACGTTGTTGTCGCAACCTGTGGCCTTGGCGCTTTCACGGGCACCAAAGTATTTTCCGGCGGAGCGGGCGAGGACGTAGAGTAGGCCTATGAGGATGACTATTGGGTTTTTGAAGACGCTGAGGTTGAAGTCGGCGCCACTGATGACGAAGAAGAGGGCAAATAGCGGGGCAGTCCACTTGTCTGCTCTGGCCATGATGTCGCCTGAACGCGGGCAGAGGTTGCAAAGCATTGTGCCTAGCATCATGCACACCAATAGGGATGAGAACGACACTGTCACTGGCCCGATATTAAAGCTCATGGATGAGATGGCGATGGTCACTAAGACAAAGGAAATTGTTAGTGAAAGCCTGTTGGAATTTGAGAAGAAAAGCTCTTCAAGTTTTGTCAAAATCACGCCCATCAGTGAGCCAAGAAGTAGGGATGCTACAATTTCAATCAATGGGTTTACTAGGATTGCTACAATGCTAACTGTATTTGTGATAAGAGTTTGAGCAATGCCAAAGGAGAGGGCAAAGGCCACAAGGCCAACGGCGTCATCTAGGGCTACTACTGGAAGCAAAATGTCTGTGAGTTTTCCTTTTGCTTTGTATTGTTTTACTACCATTAGGGTTGCTGCTGGAGCTGTTGCAGTGGCTATTGCTCCTAGGGTAATTGCTGCAGGTAGGCTCAGGGTTTTGCCTCCTGTGATTAGTACTACTATGACTAAAACAATATCTACAACTATCATTGCTGTAACGGCTTGAACAATTCCAATTATTGTGGCTTGTTTGCCTGTGCCTTCAAGGTGCGAGAGCTTGAATTCGTTTCCAATTGAGAAGGCAATGAAGCCCAATGCTACATTCGATATTATGTCTACTGCATCTACTGCTTCAAAAGAGGTAAAGCCAATGCCTTCAATTCTAAGTCTTCCAAGGCCATAGGGGCCAATGCAAAGACCGGCTACTAGGAAGGCGGTTACATCAGGAAAGTTTAGGTGTAATTTCTTAAAAACTCTGGTCATTAGAAGGCCAGCTGCTAAGGCAATTGCTATAGATAATAATTCGTTCATTTTTTTCTCATCTTTTGCGGTTTTTGAAACCCATAGAGCAATAGCACAAATTAAAACGTGCGTCTAGTATTTGATTAAATTATTATTGAGGATTGAATAAAAAAAGGGGCCGTTTTTGCGGCCCCTTTAGATTTCTAGAGGTTTTTGCATTACAAAAACCTCATTAGAAAACTACTACGACTTCGCCGTTTGGATAGTTTTCATTGACCCAATCTTTTACTTCTTGGCTTTGAAGGCACTGTACGAGGGCTTTGACGGCTTCGTTGTTTTCGTTGCCTTCTTTGACTGCAATGATGTTGACGTAAGGACTGTCTGCCCCTTCAACAACAAGGCCGTCATTGCGTGCACTGAAACCTGCTGGAATGGCATAGTTGCCGTTGATAACTGCTGCATCTACATCCTCAATTGTTCTTGGGAGGGAAGCTGCTTCAATTTCGACAAACTTGTAGCCATTTGGATTGCTGGTAATATCAAGTGGTGTTGCGCTAATGCCGGCTGCATCATCTAGTTCAATTAGGCCTGCGGATTCAAGAAGAAGTAGGGCTCTGCCTTCGTTGGTGGTGTCGTTTGGAATAGCAATTGTTGCACCGGCAGGGAGATCTTCAACCTTGCTGTACTTCTTTGAATAAAGAGCCATTGGTTCAATATGAATGCCACCAGCATTTACAAGATGGGTTCCATGCTCCTGATTGAAGGTTTCAAGGTATGGTATGTGCTGGAAGAAGTTTGCATCCAGTTGTCCGTCTTCTACGGCTGTATTTGGTGTTATATAGTCTGTGAACTCTGTGACTACGAGGTTGTAGCCAAGATTTGCCATGTCATCTACGACAAGAGCGAGCATCTCTGCATGTGGAACTGCCGTGGCTCCAACGCGAATTGTATTTGAAGTTGTTTGCTTTTCTGAGCTTCCGCCTGCAAAAGCAATGGCTGCAATAAGGCTTAAAAGAATAACTAAAATTGTCTTTTTCATATTATAC
>CAVKHB010000063.1:0-7415 GCA_963656005.1 Coriobacteriaceae bacterium | reverse complement strand
GTTAAGTGCTAGTTTAGGTATAGATTTGTTACATGATTGGTTTTCTGATAAAGAAAAGTTTTTTTGACGGCTGGGACAACCTGCTTACACTAGTACTTTTGAACTTGGGCTATCTTGTAGCCTTTGGTCTTATGCTACTTGCCTCTACGGTAAGTGAGGTTTCTCTTGTCCTTTGGCTTGCCATTGTTATTTTAGCTCTTTTTTACATAAGTATTTACAACTTGGGTGTTAATGCTCAAACCTATGCCTATAGCAGGTACAAGAGAGAAGGCTTTAAGTACTTCTTCAAAGCCATTAAAGAACGCTTTTCTCATGCCCTTTTGTATTTTGTCTTTGTTATTGCCTTGGCCGTCTGCATTGCCTACGTCATCCCCTTTTACTTTAAGATGGAAAGCCTTCTTGGATACTTTCTTGGCATGATTCTTTTCTGGGCCATTTTTGCCTTCCTCTTGGCCATGCAATACTACTTTCCACTTTGCTTTTATTGCGAAGCAGACTCCCCACTTACAACGCTACGTAAATCTTTTGGTTTAGTAGCCGATAACCTTGGCACTACTTTCTTTTTACTCTTGAAAACTCTAATTGATTTAGCAATAACCATACTCACAGCAACTCTTATTCCGGGGTTTGGTGGCATTAGCCTAGCTAGGATGGACACTGTTAAACTACTTATGAAAAAGTACGAGTTCTATTCCAAGAACCCGGGAAGCACCAAAAAGGACCTAAACTGGGAAGATTTGCTCTATGAAGAAAGAGAACTAGTAGGTCCTCGCTCACTTAAGGGAATGATTTTCCCTTGGAAAGACTAGGAGGTTGCCATGTCCCTTGAAACTGAAATTAAAGCTCATGTCCAAGAGGGCATGGTGGATTCCGTTAAAGCTAAGCTACTGTCAGTGCCTTCATGTGTTGACCATGGCAATATCTCTAAATTCGACATCTACTGGTCTGATTCTGAAGATGGAGATCCTGTCTTCAGAACACGCAAAGAAACTTGCAATGGTAAAACCGATGTTCTTTTTACTGCAAAACCTTCTAAGACAAAGACTAAGGATGGAATTGAGAAGAACGTTGAACTTGAGTTTGAAGCTCAGGGAGAGCAGTGGGATAGAGTCCTTCAATTTGTTAGGGGCATTGGTTGTAAGGTTTGTAGAGTCAAATGGAAAAAGGGTTGGCATTGTAGCCTTGAGCACAATGGCTTTGATATTCATGCAGAGCTTCTAAATGTTCGGTATTTGGGTTGGTTCTTAGAGATGGAGATTTGCACAGAAGGAGAGCTGGATTTTGCTAGTGCAGATAAGGCTCTTCATGAATTGCTATACTTTGTCGGTCTGGATTCAAGTGCGGTTGAACCGTTGGGCTACAATAAAATGCTAAGAGCCATTGGACATTCTAAGGGATAATTTTATAAGATTAAGTCATGGATAAGATTGATATTTTCACAGATGGTGGATGTTCGGGAAACCCCGGTCCAGGCGGTTGGGCTTTTGTTGCTCTCTCTAACGGCAATGTTCTTTGCTACTCTAGTGGGGGAGATGCTCAAACTACAAACAATAAAATGGAACTCACGGCAGTAATTAAGGCTCTTGAAACTTGCCAAAATCTTGGTGCTAAAACGGTTTCTATTTCTACAGACAGCCAATATGTGAAAAATGGTATTACTGCTTGGATTTACAACTGGAAGAAAAATGGTTGGAAAACCGCTTCCAAAGACCCCGTTAAGAATAAAGAGCTTTGGGAAGAGCTAGATCAAATTCGTAGTAAATTTGAAATTAACTGGGTTTGGGTTAAGGGTCATGCTGGCATTGAATATAATGAAATGTGCGATTCTTTAGTCCGTAAAGAGATGGATAAATTTACAAAAGGCTCTGCAACTCTTTAATTAGACTTAAATTACTTGCGGTTTTATAGCCTTGGTTCCACATTATAAAGGCCTGCTCAAGCGCCTTATCATATTTTCCTTGTTCTTTATATATGTTTATAAGCGAGTTTCTTGTTGTTGTATCGTAAGGATTTAGGTCTAATATTTCTAAATATGTATCGCAGGCTTTTTCATTATTATCATCTAGGGTGTAGTAGTAGGCTTGAGCAGTCTTAAAGGCAAGAATGTAGTTATAATCTTCAAAACCTTCTTGGCAAATTTCTGCAGCTTCTGCATATTGGCCCATAAAAGCCAAAACAATTGCTTTGTTGTAGATAAGTCTATAATCTGAAACGGATTGCAAAGCTGTGTTATAGACTTCAAGTGCCAAGTCGTACTGCTCGTTAGAGATGTATTCGTTGGCACTGTCTATTGTGGTTTTGATAAATTGCTCAGAGGTATCGGTCTTGGAGATGGTGGAGCATCCGGGGAAGATGAGGATAACACTGAGCAGGATGAAGATGTCAACCAAGTACCGTTTCTTCAATTTTCTTGACCTGTGCGCGGTAGAGATTCGTGATGGTGGAACCGTAGTCTGCGAGGAGCTGAATCATGTTGCGCGGGTTGCCAGGAAGGTCCACGCCGTTGAGTCTGTCGCCTGCATCTCCAAGCCCTGGAAGGATATAAGCGGCGTCGTTGAGTACGGGATCCATCCAGAGTGTGTAGACCTCGCAGCCCTCAATGGCGCGTACAATGCGTAGGGAGCCCTTCAAGGCAGAGATGACGTTGATGAATTTAACGCTCTTGGGATGAACGCCGTTATCTTTGAGATATTTGACTATGGTGACTAGTGAGCCGCCTGTTGCGTTCATTGGATCGGCGAAGATTAAGTCCTTGCCATCTAGCTCTTTAAGGTTAAAGAAGGAGCGGTCTAGGTCAAGCACATAGTCCATGTTGTTTTCTTTCTTGGTCTCGTCGCGTTTGATTTTGAAGAGGGCAAAGGGGGTGATGTAGTCGTTGCTGGAATAGTCCTGTATTTCCTTGCTGATAATCATGCTTGGAAGTAGGGCGCCACGGAGCATTACGCACATTACAGCATTGCCGTTAAGTCCGCTGTCAACGTCTGGAATTCTATGTACTGCATAGTTTTGGCATGGGTTGTTGACTGGTGTTTTTGTTATGATTGATCTTTTCTTTGGAAGGGCTGTGTCTGCAAAGACATGTGAGAAAAGTAGCTCGTATGCTCTTTGGATATAATATAAGAATTCTTCATGACCTGTATTGGGGTCTCTGAGCTTTGCAATGAGTCGGCTAGCGGCTCCGTGTTGCTCTTGTGGTGTTTCAAAGCAGTAAACATGAATTGAAGGCTCTTTGTCTGTGACTTCTTTAAGATAGGCGCCAATTTCCGCCGATGACTTTACCAAGTCCTCTTCTGCGGCTTTATTTCCGTCTTCAATTGCTTTACAAGCGGCTACCGATTTCTCGTAAAGCTTTCTTACATGTTCAATTTTTGCTTTATCCTCGTCCTTGAGGAACCCGTCTAAATCTGTTGCATGAAGAATTACTTTTCTTTCCATTCTTATGCCCTCCAGCCTGCTCTTTAATGGTTTTCATTATGATATAGCACAGGCAAATTTTGCTCAACATCTCTCAACATCTCGTTTACAAAAAAAGTGCATTTTGCTAGTATAGAGGAGGTTTTTGGTTACTCTACATATAGTGTAGCCGTTGTTTTAAGGAGGCTATTATGAGAATGGTTTTTTTGGGCCCTCCAGGAGCTGGAAAGGGGACAATCGCTTCAAAAGCTAAGGAATTTTATGGGATTCCACACATTTCCACAGGCGATTTATTTCGTAGCAATATAAAAAACGAGACAGAACTCGGGCTCCAAGTAAAATCAATTCTCGCATCTGGCGGTTTGGTACCAGACAGCGTCACCATTGAAATGGTTCGCAACCGCATAGCTGAACCCGACTGCGCCAATGGCTTCATTCTTGACGGCTTTCCACGCACCATCCCTCAGGCCGATGCCCTTGCAGAGATGACAGACCTTGATGCTGTTGTTGATTTCCAAATTTCTGCAGATGAGGTAGTAGAACGCCTGTCCGGTCGTAGAATGTGCCCTTCCACTGGCAGAATTTACCACATCCTTTTCAACCCCCCAAAGGTAGAAGGAAAGGACGATGACACTGGCGAGGATCTTATCCAGCGCGAAGACGATAAAGAAGAGGCCATCAAGCACCGTCTTGATGTCTATGTTGCTCAGACTCAGCCCCTTATTGATTACTACAAGAAGAGGGGACTTATTCGTGAGGTCAAAACCAACAATGCTTTGACTCCAGCAGAGGTCTTTGAGCTTACAAAGAAGGTATTAAAGTAAAATAAAATGGGCTCCCAAAATTGGGAGCCCTAATTGTTATTTCATAACAAAGATTAGTTACCAAAATTAGAGTTGAGCCATGTTATACCATCAAGGACTGCTGTGAGGTATGGAGCGCTCTGGAATTCTGGATAGGATTCGTGGAATACGCCGTCCCATACTGCTTCGTAAGTATCTGCGGTGAAATCACCATCTGAATCAACTGCAAATGCATGGGTGAGAGTCTGGCCACCATTGACAGTAAACTTTGATGTATCAAAGACAATAAGTGTACCAGCTCTGAAAGCTGCTTCAGCCTTATCAAGAGCTTCCTGTGTGCCAGGAGCAGCAATTGCTGTGTTGAGCTCTGTGATAACAACGTCGCCTTCAGCAACTGTACCTGTCCAGTCGCTTGGATTTCCTACACCATCAATGTAATTCTTAATGAAGGTGTAGAAGTATCTTGACCAGTCAATTCTGCAAGAAAGGAGGGAAGCGTTTGGAGCAACATGTGTCATATCAGTGTTGTAACCTGTGTGATATACCCCAGCCTTCTGAGCAGCAAGAGCTGGAGAAGTTGTATCTGAATGCTGTGAAATCATGATACAGCCTGCATCAATAAGTGAGTTTGCTGCAGCTTCTTCAAGAGTTGCATCACCCCATGTTCCAACAAAGAAGACCTTCATTGTTGCACTTGGACATACGCTTCTGACACCAAGGAAATAGCCTGACATACCAGAAATAACCTCTGCAAAAGAATATGCACCAACGTAGCCAATTACAGCTTCTTCTGGTTTAATCTTTCCTTCATCAATCAACTGCTGGAGTTTCATACCTGCTGCAATACCTGCAAGGTAGCGGCCTTCATAGATGGCTGCAAATGCATTGTAGGTGTTTGGATTGTTATCCAACTGTGAGCCACAGTTTGTCATTCCAACAAAGATGGTGTCTGGATATTCTTTTGCAGCTTCGAGCATATATGGTTCAAAACCATAGCTGTTGTTAAAGATAATCTCACAACCTTCTTCAGCAAGTTCTACGTTGTTGTCTTTTGCAATTGAAGACTCTGATGTATTTCTCTTGACTTGAAGATCAATTTTGTAGCCTTCTGCCTCGAGTTTTTCGATAGCCTTTTCCATGCCGTTCATGAAGTTCCATGTGTAACCTTGGTCGCTTTCATCATTGATTACTACAAAACCAATTTTTGTTACTTTGTCTTCTGTTGTTGTTTTTTCTTCTGTTGCAGCATTAGCAAAAATAGCTGACATTGCAAGAAGAACGATTAAAATAGCAACGAATGATTTTTTCATTTCTCATTCTCCTTTTTTTTAGGGTTACGGCCCCTGTTTTTGTTTCTTCTGTGTAAAGTCCACTCTTAAAGTTTAACACAGTTTTAGAAGTAAGCAAGAGAAAAAACACAATTTTTGTTGCCATTTGTTGCAGAAATTTAAGGCAAAAAAAGACGGTTGGCCAAAACCAACCGTCAAAACAAGGAAAACATTCTTTACCTTTCTTCTCTGAAGTAGTTCAGTCCAAGAGATGCAGGTGGCTGCTTGTCCTTTATATTTCTCATACTTGTTATAATGAGAACTATGATGGTAACTACATAAGGAAGTATTTTATATAGCTCTGTTGGGAAGAACGGAACAACTATTCTTAGATACATTATCATAAGTGCACCAAAGAGAATTGAACTCCAAGTTGCGTGTAATGGTCTCCAAGTACAGAAGATTACAAGTGCTACAGCAAGCCAACCTGTTCCAGAGAGAGATGCCTCAATCCAAACACATCCAGCTGTAGTCATTGTATATACCATACCTCCAATTGCTGATATTCCACCGCCTATCATAGTTGCAAGGTACTTGTATTTAGTGATGTTAATACCAGCTGCATCCGCGGTAACAGGGGACTCTCCAACGGCTCTAAGGTAGAGACCTGTTTTTGTCTTGGTAAGGAAAAGATGCATTACTATGGCTAATATGATTCCCATATAGAAGAATTCTGACTGGTTGAAGATTATTCTTCCAATAATAGGTATATTCTTAAGGAAATCTGGCATAAATTTGTTATCAAATGCAAACTTAAGGTCATTAGAAAGGGTTACGTATCCGCCTACCTGAAGCCTTCTAAGTTCTCCAGCAAACTTTGCAACACCAGTTCCAAAGGTTGTCATTGCAAGACCTGTGACGTTTTGGTTAGCTCTGAGAGTAACTGTTATAAAGGAGAAAAGGGCACCGGCCAATGCACCAATAGCAAATGCTGCAAATATGGCAAGGAGAATTGCTACCAAGGGATTTGCATTTCCTGTTCCTACAGCCGATTCATAGAGATTAGGGGCTAATAGGCCAAAGATTCCTCCCATGTACATAATACCTTCTACACCAAGGTTCATGTTTCCAGATTTCTCGGTGAGAATTTCACCAAGTGTTCCAAACATAAGTGCTGTACCATAGGCACCAGCTGCACCAAAAAGAAGTACTAAAGCGTTCATGCCTGCACCTCCTTGTTCTTCTTAGTTCTGAAGATTATTTTGTAATTTATGAAGAACTCACATCCAAGCATACAGAAGAGAAGTATTCCAGATACAATCTCTGCAACAGAAGAAGGGACTGAGAGCTTTGTCTGAAGGGTTGCTGAACCCTTGCTAATAATTGCTAGTATGGCAGCTATGATTATCATGGCAAAGCTATTGAGTTGGCTTAGCCATGCAACCGTTATGGAAGTAAATCCAACGCCACCGGCGACATCGCTGTTCAAGGTTCCGTTTGCACCTGAGACAAGCATCCAACCAACTATGCCACTTATGGCTCCTGAAAGAAGCATGGTTCTCATCATGACCCAACCAACGTTCATGCCAGCATAGCGAGCTGTGTTAAGAGAGTCTCCAATTACAGCAACTTCATAGCCGTGCTTTGTATAATTCATATAGATATGAACAAGAACAACGAGCACAAGAACAATTATCCAACCGCAGTAGATTCCAAAAACGTTTGGAAGTCTTGCGTTATCAGAGAACAATGGAATCAATTGTGTTCCTTTTCTTCCTTCCCATGGACCGCCTTGAAGCCAACGAACAATTCCTATTGCTATATAGTTCATCATTAGAGTAAATAAGGTTTCATTGGTGTTATACTTTGCTTTAAAGAAACCTGGAATGAAGCCCCAAATAGCACCGCCAAGAGCACCTGCAAGCATCAT
>CAVKHB010000062.1:0-7433 GCA_963656005.1 Coriobacteriaceae bacterium | reverse complement strand
TCTTTAAGGCATCAATGACCACCTGTGGAACCATAGCAGAAATATCGGCTCCAAAACTAGCCATTTCCTTAATTGTCGAGCTTCTTATGAGAAAATAATTAGGATTTGTAGGCATAAAAAGCACTTCAATATCGGGACAAATTTGCTTGTTGGTTTCAGCTAACTCAAACTCGTAGCCAAAGTCAACCTGGGAGCGAACACCACGAATCATAATGCCAATATCGTGCTGCTTGGCAAAATCTACAACTAGGCCATGCCAAACGTGAATTTCAACGTTCTTGTAAGCCTTAAAAATTTCTTCCATGAAGGCTTTGCGCTCAGCGGCAGAAAAAAGCGTTTTTTTGTTAATGTTATCTGCTATAACAACATAGACCTTCTTGTACAGAGCAGAACACCGCTGAATAATATCTATATGTCCTAGTGTGGGAGGGTCAAAAGTTCCCGGAAACATTGCAAAGTCTGCTCTCATTGTTTAGCCGCCTCAACCTGTTTCTTCATGTCCGTAAAAGCCTCGTTAGACTCGTACGGAATCCTTGTCTTGATGAAGTACTTACCTTCAGCATCCTTGCTCACAACAGCAAACGTGCCATGTCCAATGTAAGAAATAGTATCTGGGGCCTGCACATTTTCCTGAGCCCTAAGCTTTTCAAGAACACAGTCAAAATGACTATAGCCCCCATTTGGCTCACTAATTGCCTCTGCAAACGCCTCAATAGGCTGCCCGCAAAGAACACAATTTGGTCTAGGCTCCATCACCTGTGGCACAACCAAATCGTCAAAAACAATATGTTTTTGTTCCTGTTTATCCTCATTTTGCATGCCTTGCGCATTTTGCCCGTTATACGTGTTGTATTGATGTTGCGCATTCTGCGTATTTTGCATATTCATAGCAGCTTGAGAATTCGCCGGCTTCTTACCCTTTTGTCTTCTCTTTCTTCTGTTTTCCACTAGAAAACTCCTTCATAGTAGGTAACGTCCTCGCCCGTGACCGACGCCACATCAAAACGCATCACCACGCACCTACACTCACCATAAACCTTATTCAAATAATCAATTGCAGTCAACTGTATGCGCCTTTTCTTTTGCCCATCCACCATGCACGCCAACTCCTGCGGCAGCCATCTCTGGCAGAGCGACTTCACCTCCACAAAGCACAAAATCTCATCCTTGCAGGCAATTATATCCACCTCCCCCTCTCTACACCGATAATTTCGCTGCAACACCTCATAGCCTTGTTTCTTAAGATATTCAGACACCATCTCCTCGCACTGCCTTCCCCTTTCGTTCATATCTTCCTCCTGATAATATGTATCTATAAAGGAATACAAAAAAACAGGAGCTTTCCATTGCGAAATTTTGGCTTTTTCTAAAAAATTTTTAATTTTTTTCTAAAATGTTCTCTAACTGTATTAAGTGTAGCAAAAAAAAGACGGAAGAAAAAATCTTCCGCCTTCAACTGCGCGCATGTAAAGGAACCTTGGCTGCCTTACCAACCTTGTCTCTGAGATAATAGAGCTTAGCTCTTCTGACACGGCCGCGTCTTACAACTTCAACCTTCTCAACTCTTGGTGAGTGAAGTGGGAAGATTCTCTCAACGCCAACGCCGTAAGAAATCTTTCTTACGATAAAGGTTCTTCTGATGCCAGAATTGTTCTTTGCAATAACAGTTCCTTCGTAAACCTGAACTCTTTCTGTGTTACCTTCAACAATCTTGAAGTAAACTTTGACAGTATCGCCAACGTGGAAGTTCTCGGCGTCCTGCTTCATCTGTTCTTGTTCAATAGCCTTAATTAAGTCCATTTTCTAACCCCTTGGTCAATTTAATTTCATTTCTTTTAGCAACTTACAAGTCTTCTCATCAAGGAGTCCTTCCTTGATAGCCTTCTCTAGTAAGTCCGGCCTGTTAGACAAAGTCTTCTCCAGCCGTTTTTGTAGCCTCCACTTCTCTATGTTGGCATGATGTCCAGACAATAGGATTTCTGGAACATCCATTCCGCAATAGCTTTCTGGCCTTGTGTATTGTGGGTATTCCAATAGTGGACCAGTGAAGCTCTCCTCGTCAAGCGAGGAATCTGTGATAACTCCGTTTATTAGCCTATAAACAGCATCAATTATCACCAGGGTGGCTACCTCCCCTGAAGAAACTACGTAGTCGCCAATGCTAATTTCATCATCCACGTATCGGTCTATAATCCGTTGATCAATACCCTCGTAGTGACCACAGATGAAAACCAGCTCGGGTTCTTGGCTAAGTTCCCTTGCATAGTCTTGCGTTAACCGTTTGCCAGATGGCGATGCATAAACAACTCGTTTGTTCATGGCATCAACGTCGTTCAGTGCTTTGAAGAGCGGTTCAGGTTTAATGACCATGCCTGCACCCCCGCCAAAGGGTGAATCGTCACACTTGTGATGCTTGTCAAGCGCATATTGTCGCCAGTCTATTAAATTGTAGGTGACCAGCCCAGCCTTGACAGCACGTGCCATGATAGAATTCGTGAAGAATCCTTGGAGCATTTCTGGAAAGAGTGTTAGGACTTCAATGTTCATCCTAAAAGTTCCCTCTTCAGTAATTTAATGGTTCCTGTGTCCAAATCCACATCCGATACAAATATACCTTTCATATATGGTACCAGATATTTTTTTCCATCCAAAGCGAGTACCTCTAGCAATAACGCCTGAGCACCCTCAATGGTACCAACAACCTCTCCAACTTCTTCTTTCTCGTATACAAGCTTCATACCCAGAAGGTCGGCTATGTATACCTCTCCCTTGCCTAATTTACTGGCCTGTTGCCTGGGTACCAGAATGTCCCATCCAGAAATAAAGCGAGCATCTTCAGGACTATCAATTCCCTTAAACTTCACAAGAAGTTCGCCGGAATGATTAAGAACCTGTTCAATCTCTGCCTTTCTGCTTTTGCCCTCACGTTGAAGTGTTACTTCTTTCAGTGAAAAGAAATGTTCAAAGTCATTAGAATAAGGCTTAACCTTAACATAACCCTTCACGCCATGTGGGGCTCTAACAATTCCGGTTGCAAGGACCTGTTTCATACCCAATCAGTCCAGAATTTCAAGGCTCGCGTGCTTGCCGGTTTTAGTTGCCGTGGCGCTAAGAATAGTTCTCAAAGCCTTAGCAATTCGTCCCTGCTTGCCTATGACCTTGCCCAAATCATTCTGTGAAACTCTCAGCTCAAGTATGGTGGACTTTTCGCCCTCCACAACATTTACCTCAACGTCCTCAGGATGGTCAACGAGCGATCTGACGATGTATTCGACCAGTTCCTTTTCCACGGGCTCAGTCCTTTACAGGAGCTTTAGCTGTGGCTGGAATTCCCTGTTTTGCCAAAAGCATCTTTACTGTATCGGAAGGCTGTGCACCAACACCAATCCAGTAAGCAACTCTCTCAGCATTAATGCTGATCTGGTTCTCACTCTCTACTGGATGATAGAAACCTATCTCCTCAAGAGGCTTACCCTTGTTTGATTCCCTAGAATCCATAACAACAACTCTGTAGTATGGTCTTTTCTTTGTACCAAGTCTTTTCAATCTGATACCAACGCTCACGTCAATTCCTCCTACGAATCTCAGTTCATCCCCATCTGCTTCATTAAAGCAGCCTGGTATTTCTTATTTTTAGCGAGCTTCTTCATATTCAGCCGCATCTTTTCAAACTTTTTCAGCAGATGACCAACCTCACCCACCGATGTTCCACTGCCCTTTGCAATTCTTTTCTTGCGAGCCGGACCAATTATATAGATATTTTGTCTTTCTTGGAAGGTCATTGACTGGATAATTGCTTTTTCTTTTCGCAATTCTGCCGTATTAACATCATCTTCCGAGACATTTCCCTTTGCACCTGGGATCATCTCCAGCAATTTTCCAACGCCACCCATCTTGGTCATGTTTTCCAACTGCTCAAGGTAATCCTGAAGGTCAAAGGTGTTTTTGGCCATCTTCTCTTGAAGTTTCTCGGCCTTCTCTAGGTCATAAGTCTGTTGAGCCTTCTCCACCAAAGACACTATATCGCCCATGCCCAAAATGCGGCTCGCCATGCGGTCTGGATAGAACGGCTCAAGGTCCTCCATCTTTTCACCAACAGCAATAAACTTAATTGGCTTGCCCACAACTTCTCGGAGCGACAACGCCGCACCACCACGGGTATCGGAATCAAATTTAGTCAACACCACGCCCGTAATGCCAACTTTGCTCTCAAATTCCTGTGCAATGGTCACTGCATTCTGGCCAGTCATTGCATCGGCCACAAACAGCGTCTCATCCGGGTGCAATGCACGGCTGATATCTTGAATCTCCTGCATCATGGCCTCATCCAAATGCATACGGCCCGATGTATCTACGATTAAAACATCATATTGTTCACGTTTAGCTTTCTTAAAAGCATTGGTAGCAACTTGCACTGCATCCTTTGTATCTGTCTCAGCATACACAGGAACATCTACTTGCTGGCCAAGAACTTGCAATTGAGTAATAGCAGCAGGTCTAACCAAGTCACAAGCCGCCATCATGACCCTACGACCCTGTTTCTTAAGGCTCAAAGCCAACTTTGCACTGGTAGTAGTCTTACCAGAACCCTGAAGACCCATCATAAGAATAACAGTAACGGTGTCTGGACCCTTGAGCTTTAAAGCCTGATTTTCTGGGTCTCCAAGTAGTTGCACCATCTTGTCATAGACAACCTTAACAAACTGTTGACCCGGGTTAACCGCCTTAAGGACTTTGTCCCCCAAAGCCTCTTCCAAAGTTCTATTAACAAAACGTCTAACGACCCTAAGATTGACATCAGCGTCCAATAACGCCATCTTAATTTCTTCAACGGCATCCTGAACATTCTTTTCGCTTATCTTAGACTTACCCGATATAGAACGTATAATCGATGAAAATTTATCACTTATTGCGTCAAACATAACTTACGAATTATCCATGAATTACCACATCATGTCAATTTCATAATTTCTCAACAATCCGTGTACAATTACCCCTTTAATTCATCATAGGTTTTGTCAATATCTTTGATGTCTTCAAGGCGGTAACCAATCATTTTGGAGACACCAAGTTCTTGCTGGGTGACACCAAGGAGGCTGTTGGAACCAAGGACGGTGTTCTTGTTGTGGGTGATAATAATGAACTGGCTCTTGTCGTCAAACTTTTCAAGAACGCGCAAGAAAGCACCAATGTTTCTGGCATCAAGAGCGGCATCAATCTCATCTAGGATACAGAACGGAGAGGGTTTAACCATATATGTAGCAAAGAGTAAGGCAACAGCCGTCATGGAGCGTTCACCACCAGAGAGCAATTGCATATTCAACAGCTTCTTTCCAGGTGGTTGAGCAAAGATATCAATACCAGACTCCAAAACATTCTCATCATCAGTAAGTCTGAGCTCTGCCCTACCACCACCAAAAAGAGTACTGTACATCTCTTGGAAGTTATCAGCAATTTGGTTGTACGTCTGAAGGAACATTTCCTCGCTTTGACGTTTAATTTCAGCAATGACTTCTTCAAGATCAGCCTTAGCCTTATTCAAGTCATCCATATTCTTGCTGTAGAAATCAAAATTCTTCTTAGCCTCGTTGTACTCATCTTCTGCCATGTAGTTTATGTAGCCCAAGTCTTGGATGCGCTTTTTAACCAAGTCAAGTTCATTCTTTATGTCATCAACAGCGGCAGTAATTTCGTGGTCATTAAATTCCTTAAGGCTCTTACCGGTGTTATCAAAGAATTCGGTGTATCTACTTTGAATCTGCTCACCAAGATTACGTACATTTTCAACGGCTCTAGCAATCTCGCTGATAAGTTCTTGACGCCTGTTAAACTTTTCCTGGAATTGAGAATTTTCAGAAGCAATCTTGTTAGACATTTCTTCAATAGCCGTTGTTAAAGCTCCAATCTCTGTTTTAATCTGTTTGATATCCTCTAGAGCTTCTTTCTTTCTATTTTTAACATCATCTATCATTTCCAGGACTTCGTTTACCTTATCCTGCTCAGCTTCCAAAGAATGTGAAGCATCAGAAAAGTCAAACTCCATCTGCTGAAGACTACGTTTTAAGTCAGCAATAGAATCCTTTAAGGCATTATGCTGAGATCTAAATTGAATCTCATCATCCCTCAAATCTCTTAAATCCGATTCCTTCAAAATGAGCATTCTTCCAAGTCTCTCAATTTCAGCATTGAGATCTGCTATGCGGTTTCTACTCTCTGTTTCCTTTGCATAGGATTGCTCCAAACTCGAGTCAAGGCCAGCTTTTTTGGCTAAAGTGCCCTGTGGAGCAACAAATTCGTCCAAAAAAGTTGGAATTGTGCCACTATATTCTTGGAACAAACCCTTAATTTCATCCAACTCCTCAAGAAGGCTCTCATCCGCGTCATCCAAGGCCTGAGTGAACACTTTGGAGTCAAAATTTACGCTAGAAATCTGTCTCAAAAACTCAATACACTCGCCCAAAACCTTCTTGGCCCTAGCAAGTTCCTCAAAAAGCTTCTTCTCAGCCTTAGCCCTAACCACGGAGCTATAACCACTGCCCTTGATATTCTCTTCCAGCCTATTAGCTATATCATTGGCAAGGTCACTTATCTGCTGAGTAATCTTAACGCGCTCATCAGAAAGACCCTCAATCAGCTTATTTAAGTCATCTATATCCAGCTGGTGTCTGATTTTATCCGCCTGAAGCTTCTCAATTTCCTCGGACGCCTTTTCAATGCTTGTCTGCGTAAGTTCAATATTCTGCGCCAGCGAATCCAACATGCCCAACTTCTCTTCAAGCCTCAAGTTATCCTTTTCTATTCTATCCCGATATTGTTGAGCTTTAATCTGTGCATCCTTTGATCTTTGGGAGACTTCATCATATCTATCGTTATAAATCTTTATTTGAGCATCAAAAGAATTAAGACGCTCTTCATTTCTGTGAAGAGACTCAGAGAGAACATCTCGTTGATGTCTTAATTCATCCAACTCATCCTGTTGCTTAGTAAGCCCAGCTCTTACCGTGTCCATGGTAGCATCAATTTGAGCAGCTTCTTCTTCAAACTTCTTTTGTTCCTCTTCTCTATACTGCTTGAGCTTGGTTAAAGATTGAACATAGGAAAGTTGCAAATCAACTTCAAGAGCTTCCTTTCTTGCACTTAACTCTCTATGTTTCAAGACCTTATCAAGTTGACCCTTTCTAGAGTTATAAACTTTTTCTGCTTCTCGTAAGAGAAGTTCTACTTGAGCCATATTATCATCGGTCTTTTGAAGTTTCTTGGCGGCGTCATCACTTTGCTGTTTGAACTTACTTATACCCGAGGCCTCCTCAAAGATGTATCGGCGGTCTTCTGGCTTGAGAGAGAGGATTTGGTCAATTTTGCCCTGTTCAAGAATGCTGTAGGAGGACTTGCCCACACCAGTGTCCATGAAGAGCTCTTTGACATCTCTAAGT
>CAVKHB010000061.1:0-7503 GCA_963656005.1 Coriobacteriaceae bacterium | reverse complement strand
TATGATACCCATTTTTTGGACTCCTTTTTGTGTCCAAATTTATGGGGTCAGTTCAGAAGTCCGCACTGCAGGCCGGCTTTGCTTCGGACGCTCCATGTATTCGCGTCCTCCTACTGCAAAGCATCGCCTCCCCATTGACACTTCCAGCTAATAAACGACGAAAGACCACTTTGCAGTGGTCTTCCTTCGCTTATTGGAGGTGGGGGGAGTCGAACCCCCGTCCTAACGGCCCACCCATCAGCGTCTACAGGCTTAGATCCGGCTGATGTTTCTCAATTGGATTTGACAGCTGGTCAGTTCTCATCCAATCCAGGGTGAAAATGTCTCAATGACCTACATCCATCAGTCAAAGATAAGCCCAAAGTGATTTACAGGGTTCAGGGTTTTGGGCAAAACGTCCGTCACCTTGTCCGTTCTGGCTACAATCAAGCAGCGAGAGCGAATTCTGCTTCGTCGAGGACGAAATCGTCTTCTTTCTTTGCAGTTAATTTTTTTTGCTAGTTTTACAAGTTGGCGCTTGACCTGCAGCTGGTGGCATGACTTCCGCCAGTCAAAACCAATACACCCCCTAAGAAATGCATTGGTATAGTAATGATACCGATTTTTGCCTTAAGCGGCAAGGTCGGGCTGAAAGAGTCTATAATTTGACACGACCTGAACGGATGGAACGGATGGAACGGTTTGAACGGTTTGAACGGATGGAACGACCCACACGACTGGAACGGATGGGACGACCCACACGACTGGAACGACCCACACGGATTAGCAAACGAATAGAACACTTTACACAGATTTGGGGCGCGGCAGGCTGGAAATTTGTAGCGAGTGTAGCAAGTGTGGCACAAAGTGTGGCAAGTGTAGGCAGTGTAGCGGGTGTAGTGGGTGTGGCTTGAACAGTAGCAAGTGTCCCAAACCGTAGTTTGTGTAGCCACTGGGCATTGCCCTTGCAAGAAAAAGCAAAAAATTTTTGGTGTTTCTATTGAAAGAAACGCACAAATGGTATATGTTTCTGTCAACAGTAACAAAACTACACTAAAACTACACTAAAAACTACTAAGAGGGGCGTTTATATGGAACATGAGATACCGTACAAGATTTATTTACAGGAAAGTGAGATTCCAAGGTACTGGTATAATCTTAGGGCTGATATGAAGAATAAGCCGGCACCGCTGCTGGATCCTAAAACGGGTATGGCATTGGATGAGGAGGCGCTAAGCCATATTTTTTGCAACGAGCTTGTTAAGCAGGAGTTGGATGACACGACAAAGGATGTGGAAATTCCAACGGAGATTAGGGATTTTTATGCTATGTATAGGCCGTCGCCAACGGTTAGGGCTTATTGTCTTGAAAAGGCGTTGGATACTCCGGCTCATATTTATTACAAGTTTGAGGGAAACAACACCTCTGGTAGCCATAAACTGAATTCAGCAATAGCGCAGGCGTTTTATGCAAAAAAACAAGGTTTGAAGGGCCTTGCAACTGAGACGGGGGCAGGTCAGTGGGGCACTGCCCTTGCCATGAGCTGCGCTTACTTAGGCCTAGAGTGTAGGGTCTTTATGGTCAAGGTTAGCTATGAGCAGAAGCCGGCTAGAAAGGAAGTGATGCGTACTTATGGGGCAATTGTTGAAGCTTCGCCATCATATACAACCGAGATAGGAATAAAAATCAACAAAGAGCACCCGGGGACTACGGGTTCATTAGGATGCGCTATATCGGAGGCGGTTGACTATGTGATGCACCATGAGGGGTATAGGTATGCCTTGGGTTCTGTGTTGAATCAAGTGATGTTGCATCAATCAATTATCGGGCTAGAGGCGAAAAAGGCGCTGGATAAATATGGCGTGGTGCCGGATGTGATTATCGGGTGCGCTGGTGGCGGAAGTAATTTGGGGGGCCTGATTGCGCCGTTTATGGGTGAGAAGCTCAGGGGCGAGAGGGATTATAGGATTGTGGCAGTGGAGCCGGCTTCGTGTCCGTCGTTCACGCGCGGTACGTTTGCCTACGACTATTGCGATACCGGGCGCGTATGTCCGCTTGCTAAGATGTACACGCTGGGCAGTCAGTTCATTCCAAGTGCAAACCACGCTGGCGGGCTTAGATTCCATGGGATGTCGCCAATTCTCAGCCAGCTTTACCATGACGGGTACATGGAGGCTGTTAGCGTCCAGCAGACCGATGTCTTTGAGGCGGCGGAGCTGTTTGCCAGAACGGAGGGGATTTTGCCGGCTCCGGAGAGTAGCCATGCAATTAGGTGCGCCATTGATGAGGCGTTAAAGTGCAAGGAAAGCGGGGAGGAGAAGAATATTCTCTTTGGTTTGACTGGCACGGGCTATTTTGATTTGACAGCTTACGGGAAATATAATGATAGAGAGATGGGCGATACTATTCCAAGTGACGAAGATATTGCAAAATCTGTTGCTTTACTGCCAAAGATTGAGTTTTAACTGAGCTTATGTTGTGATACAATAACTAAAACAATCCACAAACATTAGGAGAGCAAGGCGAATGGACCCGCTTGTTCTAACATTTGATATAGGCACACAAAGCTTGAGAGCTCTTCTCGTAGATAAGAAGGGAGAGACTGTTCTTTCCTACCAGCTTAGATACGAGAAGATTAAACTTGACTCCAATATTCCCGGAAGTGCAGAGCAGGAGCCCGATTTTTACTATGACCGTCTTTGCGAGGCGGGTCTCTCTTTGAAACGGCTTGCCGATAAAAACCCAGAGGAGAAGTTCTTTGAAAGGATTAAGGCTGTTACCATTACTTGTATTAGGGATACGGTTTTGATTTTGGATAAGGATTGCAAGCCGCTTAGGAACATCATTGTTTGGCTTGACGAGAGAAGGGCGCAAAACGAGATTCAGCTTCCATTGTGGAAGAAGGCGCTTTTTGGCTCTATTGGGATGACAGAAGCTATTCATATGATTTATAAGGATGGCTTTTGCAACTGGATAATGGAAAATGAGCCGGAACTTTGGGAGAAGACGTACAAATTTGTCGTTCTACCATCCTATATTAATTACAAGCTTACTGGACAGTTGAAGGACGGGGCTGCTAACCAAGTGGGGCATATTCCGTTCGATTATAGGAAGAGATGCTGGATGAAATCGGGGCTTTCTAGATGCCTTGCAGACATTCCAATGGATAAGCTTGTTGATATTGTTCCATCTCCTGGGATTGTGGGCTATATCAACGACGAGACGAGTTTTCGCTCCGGCGTGCCAAAGGGTCTTCCTTTGATATCTACTGGTACAGACAAGGCTTGCGAGGCTTTGGGGCTTTCTGTAAACACGGAAGATAAGGCCGCTATTTCGCTTGGAACGGCTTCCACCATTCAATTTTGTAGCCAGCATTATTTTGAGCCACAGCCATTTTTGCCTTCCTATCCAGCTGTCATGCCCGGCTATTACAACGGTGAGTATCAGCTGTACAGGGGATATTGGATTGTAACGTGGTTTATCAAAAACTTCGCCCAAGATGAGGCCGCCGAGGCACAGAGAAGGGGCGTCAAGGTTGAAGCTATTTTGGATGAGCATCTTGCCCACGTCCCACTTGGTTGCGAGGGCTTGGTTCTTACCCCGCATCTGGCACCGGGCAACGGCAATCCTTTTGCAAAGGGAGTCCTAATGGGCTTAACGGATCACCACGACAAATTCCACATTTACAGGGCCATAATTGAGGGCATTGATTTTGAACTCTACCACGCCATGTTGAGGATGCAAAAACGCTCGGGCCAGCAAATTAAACAGCTCTACATAGCCGGTGGCGGGTCAGTTTGCGACACAGTAGTACAAATTTGTGCCGATATTTTTGGTCTTCCCATCAAGAGAATTCAAACTCACGAGGCTTCAGGAATTGGCTCTTCTTTGGCAGCTTTTGTTTGCCTTGGCGAATTTAAGGACTACGACGAAGCTGTTGCTTCTATGGTGCATGACAAGGATATTTTTGAGCCCAACGAAGAGAACCATAAGAAATACATGGCAATTTACAACGGGGTCTATAAACATATAGAGAAAAACAATACCTATTTGTTTAAGAGAATTAGAAGATTTCTAGCTAAAACACGTAATTAGAATTTGTATTCTTTAGCTTCGCGCTTACTTTGTCGGTCAAGATCTCTTTCTTTGATGGCATCACGCTTATCGTGAAGAGCTTTACCTTTACACAAGGAGACCTGGACTTTTACCAAGTTAGCTTTAAGATAAACCTTTGTAGGAATAAGAGTTAAGCCTTTTTCTTCAACCTTGCGCTTAAGTCTTTTAATCTCTTGCTTGTGAACTAATAGGCGTCTATTGCGCTCTGGATTGTGGTTGAAGATGGAGCCTTTATCGTAAGGCTGGATGGTAAAGCCAATGAGCCAAAGTTCGCCGTTTTCTATTTTTATGTAGGAGTCAACAAAGGAGAATTTTCCTGCTCTTAGGGATTTTACTTCTGTTCCAGCAAGAGAAATGCCCGCTTCTAAATCTTCTAACACGGAGTAGTTGAAATAGGCTTTTTTATTGACTTGTAAAGTTTTTATTTCTTTTTTAGTGTTTTCCATTTCTTAGTTCCATACAATTCTAAAGCCCATGTAATCGCTACAAAGGCTTCTGTAGGTGGTACCAACGCTGTAGGCGTTAATTTCACTTGAGTAATTTACGTAGGAGCCACCTTTTACAACCATATCGGTTTGAGAGTCTAGGCTAAAGATAACTTGGCTTGCCGTGGTACTTTCTTGGGCTGTTTTCAAACGTGAAAGTGGGATGTAGGGGGTATTTGTAAATTCCCAAAGTCCGCCGAGCAGGGCACTTGGGTAAGAGTCATTTACGCTTGGCATAAGGGATTTTTGGAAACCGCCTTCGCTGTCTGTAAGTGTTGCTGCAAGCCATTGATTTTCTGTTGGAAGGCTTACCGTTTTGCCTGTTTTGCTACTGAGCCAAGTGCAGAAGGCTTGGGCTGCATACCAACTGATATTTCGTACTGGGCGGTTGGAGGCCACTGTCATGGATAGCGTTACGCCATCTAGGTAGTAATCATCCACAAGTCCTTGCGCTATAAGGTTTTCTTTGTTGGATATGCTCCAATCTGGATTTTCGTTTACAAAGTAGGCCCATTGGTTTTCTGTGATACAAAGGCTAGAAATATTAAAGGCCTCTGTGGTAACCTCTTGGCCTGCTTCTTTTACTTCTGGATAGGAAAAGGTAACTTCATTTCCGTTTGAGAAGGTTACTTTTGGAATTGTAAAGCCTTCAAGTTTGAAGACTTTGGCATCAAGAGTTGTAGATTTTGCTGTGATAAGTTGGTCTTCTTGATGTGCTATTCCAACTGTATTGGATTGAGAAGTTTCAAATAACTTTGAGGCATCCAAAGTTAAATTTAGATTCAAAATTTCAAGAGCCTGTTTACCATCTTCGTACATTTCTTGCGTTGTAATGAAAAGAAGAGCAGTTTGGAGGGCTTGAGTTTGGTTTTCATAAGCAGAGCCTTTTATGCTCTTTGCGTAGGTTGTGAAAATTGGTGCGTAGTGGTGTACACTATCGTACTCTAGGATGGCCGAATAGGAGTTTGCATCTTCAAGTAGTTCTTTGGATAGTGCAGTGAATGCTTCCTCTGTAAGAGTGGCTGAACTTGAGACATTTTGCTTTCTTGGAAAGAGCCAGTTAAAGAAGAAAGGATGGCCTACTTTTATAGTAAAGCTATCAATTTCATACCCATTGACCTTATATAGGACATTGTGAGTACCGCTAGCAACTTTTCTCGTAAAGGGGGTTCCGCCTGCGTAGTTGCCATCTATATAGACGGCTGCATTGTAGGCTGCACTTGTGAAAGTAACTCTTTTAGATCCATCAATGATGTCTGGAAGGACTCCTACCAAAAATAGAATTAACAAGATTGCAAGGGCATAGGCTATGGTCAACCAAAGGCCTGGTTTCATTCCAAATAGAGGTTTTATTTTGACAGGTTCTACCTGTGGAAGTTCTTTCTTTTTTTTCATGTCTTAAACCTAACTTTATTGCACATGATTGTCAACTTAATGCTTTGTCAATATACTTAAATATATGGATGCATTTTTTGATGCTGTTCAAGGTTGGACAGAACGATATTTAACTAAAAGAAAGGCTCTAAAGCAGGCTAAAAAAAATAAAAAGCGCACTTTGTGGACAGAAATTCTCGATTGGTTGGATGCAATTGTTTTTGCTGTTGTTGTGGTTCTTTTAATTAACCAGTTCCTATTTCAATTCTTTATTATTCCTTCTCCATCTATGCTAGATACTCTGTTGGTTGGGGATAGAGTAATGGTTTCTAAACTCACTTATGGCCTTGAACTTTATCCAGAGGGTCCTAAAATTTTCAATTCTAGACTTCCAGATAGGGATGAAATTATTACATTTTATAATCCTAATTATGAGAGTAAGGGTTCTGCTTTTAGTCTTTTGAGTACGGTACTTTATATGGGAACTTTCTCCTTGGTAAACATTGATGTAGATGAAAATGGTAATGTCAGGGAAAAACTCCTTGTTAAACGTACTGCTGGGGTAGCAGGAGATACTATAACGTTCAGAGATGGAGATGCTTATATTAAGGCTTCTGGTACTGGAGAGTATGTTCTTGAGTCTACCTTTAGAGAAGAAAATGGTCTAAGTACTGCTGCACATAGAACCATTGATAAGGACACTTATGTTGGTTATAACGCCTTGGGACGTCTGAATGGTTTGTACAACGGGGGAGTTTCTACCAGTCAAATGCCAAAGCATCTTCTTGAAGATCAAAAGTCAATTGATGAAAATTCATCTTTTACTGACCAATATGGCTATAACAAGAGCGTTGCTATTGGTCTTATGATGGCAAATCCTGCAAATGATGATGCTAGAAGTGAATGGGCTAAGCTGGAAGTTGGTATGTATGTCCCAGAAGGTTATGTGCTTCCTCTTGGTGATAACAGAGACAACTCAAGTGATGGAAGATACTTTGGGCCTGTTCCAATTGATACTATAAATGGCTTTGTTTCTACTACAATTTGGCCGTTAAATAGAATAGGTTCTCTTGTTGGTAAATGAGCTTATTAGATTTAAATTCGTTTGATTTTCAACAGCCTCTATCTTTATACATTCATGTCCCATTTTGCCAGTCTAAGTGTAATTATTGCGCCTTCTACTCAATTTCAGACCATGATTCGCAGTTAAAGGCTCTTTATGTTAAAAGGCTTTTAGCTGAGCTTGAGGTTGTGGTTTCTGCCTTAAACGGCAAGGCTTTTGAGACGGCCTATAGTGGTGGCGGAAACCCTGCTTGTCTTGGCTTAGACAACCTAGAGAAAATTGCAAAACTTGTTTGTAAGAATGGTAGACCTAAAGAGTTTACTGTTGAAATGAACCCTGATAGCTTGGATGAAGAAATGATAAGTCTAAATAGTCCTTTTAATGGTCTTATCAACAGGCTTTCTTTGGGAATTCAAAGTCTTTCTGAAAGAGCTTTAAAATTTCTTGGACGTAATGCAACCTTGGAGCAAACCTATAGAGGTTTAG
>CAVKHB010000060.1:0-7540 GCA_963656005.1 Coriobacteriaceae bacterium | reverse complement strand
CTTTAAGGCCACCATTGAAGATTACAAACCATCTGAGACGGTAAGTGTAGTTGTCAATCCACAATAAATGAACTCTCTCAATCAGTTACTCTTAGTTATTATTTATTAGTTAGAGTCCTCTTCCTATCTTGACGATTGTTTGCTCAAAGGCTATTTTTTGCATGGAGATTAAAGAGAAAACATTATGGGAAGAATAGTTTATCTAGACAATAATGCAACAACTCAGCTTGCTCCTGAAGTGCGGAAAGCTTTAGCAGAAGTTGAAGGCAGTGTTTACGGAAACGCTTCAAGTATGCATACTTTTGGGAGAAGGGCAAGTGCTCTTGTAGAAGAAGCAAGACACAACGTAGCAAAACTTATAGATTGCGACCCAAAAGAAATAACCTTTACAAGTGGAGCCTCAGAGGCAAATAATACAATTTTTGAGACTGCTCGTTCCATCATAGAGAAGAAGGGAAGTGGAAGAATTGTTACTACCACAATTGAGCATCCTTCTATCATTGAAACGGTTAAATTCTTGCGTCAACACGGTATTACGGTGGATCAAGCACCAGTGGATAGAGAAGGTCGTGTTATCTTTTCTGAACTTGAAAAGTTGATGGGCAATGACGTTGTTCTTGTTTCTGTTATGACAGGAAACAACGAGACGGGTTCAATCCAAGAAATTGAAAAAATTTCTGCTTTGGCTCACAAATATGGCGCTCTTTTCCATACGGATGCAACTCAAGCAATAGGAAAGATTGAAGTTTCTTGTCGCAAGTGGAATCTAGACTACCTTTCATGCAGTGGACATAAATTCTATGGACCAAAGGGAGTTGGAGTTCTTTATGTCAAAGATGGAGCTCCTTTTGAAACTTTTGTTCATGGTGGGGAGCAGGAACACGGTCGTAGAGCTGGCACTTATAACACTCCTGCAATTTATGGTCTTGGTATTGCAGCAAAACTTGCAAAAGAAGGAATCCAGCAGGAGCACGATAAACTTTGGGCCATGAGAGAAAAACTCAGAAAGGGAATTATCGCCTCCGTTCCAAATATTGTTGTCAACGGTTGCCAAGAGCACTGTTTACCTGGAACTTTGGATGTTTCTTTTGAAAACGTTGAAGGTGAGTCAATTCTTCTTATGCTTGATATGAGCGGTATTGCAGTCTCAACGGGCTCTGCCTGTGCTACAGGTTCTCTTGAGCCTAGTTATGTGCTTTTGGCCAGTGGGCTTGATGTTGAACTTGCACATGGTTCAATCAGATTCTCATTTGGAAGATACAACACAATGGAAGATGTGGATTATGTTTTGGAGGTCTTGCCTCCAATTATCAAGCGCTTGAGAGAAATCTCAACAAGATAGTGAGGTGGATATGGATAGTTTTATGACCCAATGGGTTTATACCGATACTGTTAAAGATCATTTTATGAATCCAAGAAATATTTGGAGAAAGGAAGAAAACTGGGAACCAGAAGGCGTTGGAGAGGTAGGGTCTCTTGCTTGTGGCGACCAAATGCGTGTAGGAATTAAGGTTTCTGATGGCAAAATCTCAGATATTCGTTGGCTTACTTATGGTTGTGCAAGTGCTATTGCTAGTACTTCCATGATGAGCGAAATGGTCAAAGGAATGACCCTTGAAGAGGCCTATAAGATTACTCCATCAATGATTACAGACGCTCTTGGCGGGCTTCCTGAACATAAATTCCATTGTTCAGTTCTTGGAGACAAGGCTCTTAGAGCAGCTATTGATGATTATCTTGAAAAGAAAGGCTTAGACAATCCTTACAAAAAGAGTGTTGCAAAGATTATTTGCGAATGTAAGGGTGTTACAGACCAAATGATTGAAGAACTTGTCAAAACAGACAAGGCTAAGACCCTTGAAGACCTTCAGCGTCTTACTGGCTATGGCACTGGCTGTGGCAAGTGTAAGAACAAAGTTGCTCTTCAATTTGAGGAATACCGCCATATTTATGGCAAAAGCTGAGCTATAGCCTTTCAATTGCCTTTGGTGAATCTCTCGAATTGGCATTGAAGGGATTTTGCGTTTTGGCAAAATGATGGTATAGTTCATATTATGAGTAACGAAATTTTAATTAGAATAGATGAGAATGAGTATACAGTTCCGGCCTACACCTCGGTTGAGAGTGTTTTTGTAAAAGCGGGAATGCTTGAACAGGGTTACAGTGAAAGGCCAATAAACTATCTTGATAATCCAATTATAGGCGCCTTTGTTAATGGACAGCTTTGTCCAATCAGTAGCCATATACAAATGTCATGTGAAGTAAAGCCAATAAGGGCCTTTGACAGTTTTGGTAGGCGTATTTATAGGCATAGTATTTGTTTTTTGTTGTGTTATGCCACAAAGCTCGTTTTCCCAAAGCGACATTTAGTTATTGGTCATGCTTTGGGCGATGGTTTTTATTTTAGTTTTGATGATGAGTACAAAACCTCGGAAGTTCAAATAAAGGCTTTATCCCAAAAAATGCATCAATTGGTTGATGCAAATCTTCCAATTAAGAATAGAAGTTTATCAAACCAAGAGGCTATAAAGTATTTTAAAGAAGAAGGCTATGATGCCACAGCTTTACTTTTGGAAACCCAAAACAATCCGCTTGTTGATGTTTATGTCATCTCCAATAATATCTCTAAAAAGCAGCAAAACTACTGCAATATTGCCTACGAGCCAATAGCCCCAAATACATCGGTCTTGAGTGTGTGGGAGCTGACAAAATATGGCAATTCTGGAATGTTGCTTCGTTATCCTGTTGCAAATAATGTGACAAGCGTGGTGGCGGCGCGGGATAACTCGGCCATGTATAAGGTTTACATGGAGAATAAGAAATGGGGCAAATACCTTGGAATCAGATGCGTGGGTGAGTTAAATAAGTGTGGCTTGGAGAATAAGCTTGCTCAGTATGTGAGGCTTTCTGAAACTTTGCAAAGGCGTAAGATTTCAGAGATTGCAGACCGCATTGTGGAGGGGAAAAAGAAGGCCGTGTTTGTGGCGGGGCCGTCGTCGTCGGGAAAGACAACCTTTGCAAAGCGTATATGTGAACAGTTGAGACTTCTGGATCATGAGCCAATTAGAATCTCGCTTGATGATTACTATAAGAGGCGCTGTGAGGCTCCGTTGGATATAGATGGAAAGCCAGATTTAGAAGCGTTGGAAGCCCTGAATATTGCACTTTTTGACCAGAATATGAAAGACCTGTTTTTGGGTAAGGAAGTAGACCTTCCTAAGTTTAGCTTTCCAATGCAGGAGACTTATTATGAGAATAAACCCATCAAACTTACGGAGAAAACAATCTTTGTAATTGAGGGACTTCATGGCCTAAATCCGCAAATTACCTCAAAAATTGAGGCAAAGTACGCATTTAAGATATACATTTCTGCCTTAACGCAACTGAACATGGATGATTGCAATAGAGTCTCAACCACTGATGACAGAATTCTCAGAAGAGTGCTTAGAGACTATAGAACAAGAAATGCAAGTGCAGAAGATACCCTTCTTATGTGGCCAAGTGTTGCCCGTGGAGAACGCATTCATATTTTCCCAAATCAGAATAATGCAGATGTTATGTTCAACAGCGCTTTAGACTACGAAATTGGAGTCCTTTCTCCTTACGTGCAGCCTCTGTTAAAAGAGGTATCGCCAAGTTCTGGAGAAGCCTACACTCAGGCAAGAAGGCTGCTTTCTTTCCTTGAAAACGTCTACCCAATTCCTTCTCATCTAGTGCCAAGCGATTCACTACTAAGAGAGTTTATTGGAGATAGCGATTACGAGTAATAAGGCAACTAATATGGCAACTAATATGGTTGAATTTAAAGAAAAACTTGAATTTTTGGACTCTTTGAAGCCCACACGAGAGGCCTTTTTCTCCAAGCGAACTGCAAAAGCCTTTGTCCTCAACTTGTCTGAAGAGCGCTCCTTTGACTGGGATATCCCCCAAGCCTATCTGGAAGCCTATGTCTCCGGTCCCGCCTTGGCCACTCGACTTTGGACTCACTTTATGGGCCCCGATATAAACTTGCCCTCTTCTTATGAGGCCGATAATCCTGTGGTTTTTACCGCTAGTGCACTAACTAACATGAAAGTCCCAGGTGGAGAGGTAGTAGGATGCGCCTTTAGGTCTCCAGTAACAAAGAGTTTGGTTGCCTGTACCATTACCAACAGCATAGGAATGAGACTGGACAGTCTTGGTTATGTAGCATTGATAATTATTGGAAGACTAAGACGTCCTACAATAATTGAAATTCAAAAAAGTGGAGTTTCTTTTAATACCTCTGAAGCCTTTATTGGTTACACGGTAAGTCAAATGGAAAGTCTTATTGGTGCAAAACCATTGAGAACAATCTTATCTGTTGGCCCTGCAGGAGAGCAAAAGGTTCCTTTTGCTTCTGTTATTTGTGAAGGTATGCCCATTGGCAGAGGCGGCTTAGGGTGTGTTTTTGGCTTTAAAAATATTAAAGCAATAAGTGTTACTGGTCTTTCTGAGGAAGTTAAAGGCTCCCAAGATGCAGACAAAGAAGCTGCAATTGAAAAATTAAGGAAAATTTGTGAAGAAAGTTTTCATTGTATTCAAATGAGAAGCAGTGGTTCTGCATGTCTTATCTCAAATGCTAGTCGTTTTGGATGGGCTCCTGTAAGTAATTTTAGACGAAGAACAGACCCAAGACTTTTTCACTTAAGCGGAGAAGAAATAACAAGACGTTTTGGTAAAGAACATGCGGGATGTGTCAATTGTCCAATTCTCTGTAAGCACCTAAGCAAGGAGGGCTTTATTATTCCAGATTACCAAGCGCTTTTAATGCTTGGTTCAAACCTAGAGTGTTTTGATGTGAACACTATTATGGTTAGGTTGGCTTTATGTCTTGATATGGGGCTTGATCCAATCTCAACAGGTAATGTTCTTGGTTGGGCTTTGCAAGCCAGAGAAGAAGGCTTGTTTACTGCCTTAGAAGTGGATTTTGATTTTTCAAGAAATGAATGTGTCTTGCCCCTTATTGAGATGATTGCCAAACGAATTGGACCAGGAGAGCCTTTGAGCTTTGGTGTTAAAGCTTTGGGCTTGGCTTATGAGAATAGTTCGTTTGCCTATGAAATTAGAGGCCTTGAATGTGGGCCTTATGATTATAGGGGAGCCTTCGCGCAATGTCTGACTGAGTCTATGGGGCTTAGAATTCCTAATCAATTTGAAATTTTCTCAGATCTTTGTAGTAAAGATCCTGCAATGTGGGCAGTTTTCAATGAAACACTTTCTTTAGGGCTTTCTAGCTTTGGTCTTTTATCCTCCTTAGTTGTCCCAGTTATGGTAGATAACCATAAAATGATAAGATTTGTCTCAAAAACTATGCCGAACTCGGCAATCAAGATGCTTAAACCAACGCTTTTTGCTGAGATTCTAAATGCTTCCTTAAAGGTTCCAGTTTCTGATAAGGATATTCTAAGTATTGGTAATTTGTGCTGGATTTTAATTTATGAAACAAATAAAGCCTTGGGTTATGATATGCTAGAGGATTCCTTTGAGAATCTTCCTGCTCATTTCTCTGTGGATCCAGAGAGTAATTTCAAATCTAACGACATTGTTCCAATCTTTGATTTAATCCAAAGGTATAGTCTTCTGAGAAAGAAGTGTATTGCTCATAAACTTTCTGAGTTCAACAGTGAAAAGTCCTGAAGAAGGAATTAAAACTACTCCATAGGAAGGAATACAGTTACCTCTGGGTTGAGAAGCAGAACCGGGATTAAAAACAATAGTACTACCTTCTTGTTGTATAAGCCCAACATGACTGTGCCCATTTATGATTAAATTAAAGTTTTTTTCTCCCACAAGTTCTTCCGTTGGAAATGGATATAAATGTCCATGTGACATATAAATATCTAATTTTCCACTGGCATTAGAATAGCTCAATGTTCTGTAGTAAGGAGGCACAGGTACGTTAACATCCGAATAGGCCCAAGGATTGTCACAATTGCCAAGAACGGGCAGAAAAACAAAGTTTCTGTAACGCAGAATTTCACCTATAAAATAGTTTTCTACGTTTAAATCTCCTGCATATAGAAAGGCTATGCAGTTGGGGTTATTTGCCAATTTTGCAAGCTCTTCAAAAGCCTGTTCTTGGTTGTGAACATCGCTTGCAACAAGCAGATATTTTTGCTCTTGAAAGTCTATGTTTTGCTCTGCCACGTTAAGGTTCCTTTTTGCTAAATTATACCACTAAACTGATGTTAAGAGAATCAGTTAAAATTCACTTAAAATCTTTCATAACCATATATTACAAACAAAAATAATTCTTGTAACGATTTTTTTCACATGATAGGATAATATCAGATTTATATAATTCCCAAATAAATATCTAAATTCAAGGAATGGAGGGTGTATGGCAGATAATATTTTTATTTGTTCTGACGGACATAAATTAGCATATAACCTCTGGTTGCCTTCTCCAAATACAGAAATTAGAGCCTTTCTTCAGATTTTACACGGAATGGCAGAATATAGTGATCGTTACGAAAAATTTGCGCGATATTTAAATAAAAGAGGCATAGCGGTTTTCGCTAATGACCATAGAGGACATGGAGCTACGGCATCGGAAGACGAAATTGGTTGGTTTGCAGAGACAGGTGGCTGGGACCGAATTGCAGATGACGCATTTGAACTAGCAGATTTTATCACCTCTCAATACGGAGCCAACACGACCTTTCTCATGGGCCACAGCATGGGCAGTTTTCTTGCAAGAACTGTCATGGTTAAGCATCCCGATTTCTATACGGGTGTTATAATTATGGGCACAGGTTGTGGTAAAGGCCTAATGGGAAAGATGGGCAAAATGATTGCTAAACATCAAATAAAGAAATTCGGATCCAAGGCCCCTGGCAAGGTTTTGAACAATCTTTCTTTTGGTGCTTACAATAAGCCCTTTAACCCAACAATTACTGATTTTGATTGGCTCTCAAGAGACCAGAAAGAAGTTGAGAAATACATCAAGGATGAAAAATGTGGCTTTTTGTGTTCCAACGGATTCTTTTATGATCTTCTTACAGGAGTTGAAGTTGCTAATAGTAAAGAGAATGCCGAATCTCTGCCAAAGGATCTTCCTTTGCTGATTATCAGTGGAGACATGGATCCAGTAGGTGATTTTGGAAAAGGTGTTAAAAAGGTTTACAACCTCTACGTCAATGCAGGCATAGTGGATGTAACTTTGAAGCTTATTCCAGATGCAAGACATGAGCTGTTGAACGAGATTAACAAAAAAGAAATTTACGAAATTCTTGCCGATTGGCTTGAAAAGCACTTGCAGTAACTTCAGAAATCTCTATGAAAAGGAAAAAATCAATAAAAAGAGTTTGGAGTATCTTTAAAAGTTGTCTCGGTAGGTTTACGGATGACAGTGTTGTTATGATTTCCAACGGCATGGTTTATACCTCTTTGGTTGCAATGGTTCCGTGTTTGGCTTTTGTTTACTCTTTCATAAGTTATTTAGGCTTCACAGAACCAGTAATAAAACTTGTTGAAGCGTTCTTACTTGAGACTTTTGGAACTGAAAATGGAACGGTGC
>CAVKHB010000059.1:0-7569 GCA_963656005.1 Coriobacteriaceae bacterium | reverse complement strand
CATGTAGGCTGTCCATTCTGCAAGCAGTTTTGACATCCCGGGTATTTGCGACGCGTTGTCCTGAATATAAGTCAGGCTTGCGGGGATGAAGCTCGATGCCTCTGTAACTTTGAAATATAGGGTGGAAATGGCGCTTTCGTTTGAGCTATTTAGCGCGTAGTGAAGGGCGTAGTCGTATTCTTCCGTTTCATCTTCAAAAGTGATAGAGCTGGCACAGGAAACTAAAAAGGCCAGAACCAAGGTGGCAAGGAGTAAAGCGGAAAAGAATTTTTCACGGGTTTCCACGTTTTCACGTGTTTCAAAAATGTGCCTTTTCTTCATAGCTGAATGATAACATTTCCGAGTGTATTTGCATACCTGCAAAGGGAAGGGAAGTTTGGCGTGAAAGCTTCCTTTTTCATGAAGACATACTGCTTTTCTTCTCCATTTTTC
This sequence comes from Coriobacteriaceae bacterium, assembly GCA_963656005.1. Lineage (GTDB taxonomy): Bacteria > Spirochaetota > Spirochaetia > Sphaerochaetales > Sphaerochaetaceae > UBA9732. The sequence continues at coordinate 7,137 of CAVKHB010000059.1, read as the reverse complement.
ACCTGAGGAAAAGAGATTCCCACACATTCAAGTTGAAGAGTTTGAGGGTTTTGACTTTGCCCCTGCAAGCGGTTCGTCTGCACGCTGTCTGAATGCACGCTGTCTGCTTGGGCGCAGTTCGCCTGCACGTCATCCCCTTTCACGCCGTCCGCATGCACGCTTTGCCCATACAAACTGTCCCCAATTATTGGGTGTCCCGTCCAAGCAAGGTGAGCTCTAATTTGATGTCTAAAACCCTTGGCGATGGTGCAGTAAAAGGTGTTTTCATTTCTGATTACGGCAGTTTTGTACAGGATTTTGGGGCTTGCTTTCTTTTCGTCAAGTGTGGCTCTGACTTGTTTTGCCTTTGGTCCAAAAGGTCTAAAATAGCTTGAAATGGTAATGATGCCCGTTTTTTCTTCAATATCATAACCTTTTAGGCTATTGTTTTCAAAAGTCCGGGCAATGTAATATTTTTCAAACAAGTTGTCTTCTTGAAGCTTTTGCATCCTCTCGTAGCACAGTTGATTCTTGGCAAAAAGAACAAGGCCAGCTGTTGCAGTATCTAGCCTGTGAAGTGCTCCACCTTCCCAAGAATTCTTCCCTTTAACCTCTAATATCTGGGGACAAAGTAAGGCCGCCTGTTCCAATAAAGTCCCCTGCAAGGCCTGGGTCTTTAATGGTACAGTAGGCATACTGTGGGGCTTGTCCAGCAAGAGAAAGTTGTTATCTTCAAAAAAAAGAAAAGGAAAATCTGTAGCCATACATACAAAGATTATCGAAGATTACTTGCAAACACAACAGGCAAGGGCCACTATGTAAGGGCCACAGGTGATAGCACCCATCAAAAATTGTGTGCTTTTTGCGAAGTTTCACCTGAATACACCCCACTTACTTGACGAGAAGCTTTTTTTACATGAAATTTAGGGCATGAATAGGGAAAATATAATTTCAACCCCAAAGACCAGGGTTAATGGTCTTCTTAAAAACGTTTACCTGTGGATGACCGCAGGTCTAGCGCTCACTGGTCTTGTAGCTTATGGCGTTGCGAGCAACCCAAGCCTGCTTAATGCAATCCATACATCGGGAGGCTTGCTTGCAATTATCATTGCTCAACTTGTCTTGGTTTTCATTCTTTCTGCAAGAGTTAACAGAATGTCTACTGGAGCAGCAATTGGTTGTTTCATTGGTTATTCAGTCCTTACAGGATGCACCTTGAGTTCTGTTTTCCTCGTTTACACCAGCGTCACCATCTCAAGAGCCTTCTTCACAACCGCTCTAATGTTTGGCGGAATGAGCCTTTATGCAATGACCACAAAGAAGGATCTTTCCAGATGGAGTTCCACTTTAATGATGGCTCTTTGGGGGATTTTGATAGCCTCACTGATTAATTTAATCTTCAAAGCCGAGGCCCTTTACTACCTCATAAGCATTGTTGGCGTCATCTTATTCGCCGGCCTCACAGCATGGGACACGCAAAAGATAATTCAATTGAACGAGTCCTATGGCTACGGCATAGATGAGGCAACCTACGTGAAGATTTCCATTCTTGGCGCCCTCACACTTTATCTCGATTTTATCAATATCTTCTTGTACCTTCTAAGATTATTTTCTTCATCAAGATCAAATAGAAGCTAAAGTCGCCCAATACAGCGGAGGGGAATATGGTTGCAATAATTTTAGCAGCAGGATACGCAACTCGCATGTATCCACTTACTTTGAATTTCCCCAAACCGCTGTTGGAAGTTGGAGGCAAGCCCATCCTGAATTGGCTTTGTGAGGATCTTGCCTCCTGTGGCGTTGACCAATTTTATGTCGTCACCAACCACAAATTTTTCCCCAATTTTTCCACGTGGGCGCAAGACAAACCCAACATCACCGTGCTAGATGACGGCACATCTTCCAACGAAACTCGCCTTGGAGCCTTGCGCGACATCACATTTGTCCTTGACCACGCTCCAAGCCAGTCCAATGCCGACACCTTCATCCTCGCCGGCGACAACGTCCTAGATTTCTCCTTCCGCGCGTTTTTGAACTACGCACGCCAAAAGGGTACCAGCTGCGTCATGCGTCACTTCCAGCCCGATATCTCTCGTCTTCGCCGTACTGGAGTCTGTGTCATAGATGATAAAGATTTAATCTTGAGCATGGAAGAAAAGCCCCAAGATCCCAAATCTAACTGGGCAGTCCCACCATTTTACTACTACAGAGCAGAGGACCTTCCTCTGCTATACGAAGCCCTTAATTCTGGCCTAAATGCAGATGCCCCAGGCACCTTTGTTTCTTACCTTGCTGCGCGTCGTCCCGTTCATGCTTTTCTCATGAACGGAAACAGATATGACGTGGGCAGCATTGAAGGCTACGAGAAACTCCGACAAACGTACAAAGGATACAAAAGCATAGAAAACTAATTCTCTTTGTAGTAAAATCTTCCTATCGAGGTTTTATACTATGGTTAGAAAAGCAAATGAGAGAATAGTTAACAAAGCAGAGCATAAGTTTGGAGCCAACGGTTTCATTGTCACAAAACAGTTGATTAATTCAGATACAGAGCTAAATGGAAAGGGCAGGCTCTTTTCCCATATAACTGTGGCTCCACATTCTGGGATTGGCTTTCACAAACATGAAGGTGATACTGAAATCTACTATATCCTGTCTGGAAAAGCCAATTACAACGACAACGGAACCCTTGTCCCAATTGAGGCTGGAGATGTGACTTTCACGCCAAGCGGCATGGGTCATAGTGTGGATAATCCGTATGACGAACCATTAGAGATGGTTGCCCTAATTATTTATAGTTAGTATGAAAAAAAGTAACGCCACTATAACGGATGTTGCAAGGGCTGCCGGGGTGAGCGTAAGTACCGTTACCCATGCACTTAACGGCAAGCGTCCTGTTAGCAAAGAGAACAAAGAGAAAATCCTCAAAGTTATAGACGAAATAGGCTACATTCCTTCCTACAGCGCAAGTCACCTGAGAAAGGGGCGTTCTGGTATTGTTGGCTTCTTTGCCGTTGATATCACGCAGGATTTTTCTTCCAAAATTCTCAAGGGCGCTGAGCGTGGCTTATCGGAGGCCGATATCTCCATGCTAATCGCCTCTGGTGAAGAGTTCGGTTCTGACTATGTAAAGGCGCGCAAGTTCTTCCAACGCTATGGGGTTGAAGGACTGATTGTTTGTCACCATCTTTCTGTAGATGCCAGCGCTCTAGCTGAGTTTTCCAAGACGGGTCTACCTGTCGTTTTTATCAATAACCATGTACCAAAAGAGGTCTCCGTTTTGCCTGATAACCACTATGCTGGACGCATTGCGGCTGAGCATCTGCTCAAGCAGGGTGCTACCCATTTAGCGTTCCTCGGTGGCCCAAAAGACAGACTTTCTACAAAATATCGGTATGAAGGCTTTAAACAGGCTATTGTTGAGCGTGGTGGCAAGTTGTCATCCGGGTGCGTGATGTATGCCGATTATACCTATCAAGCTGGCTATACAATGGCTGAAAGGCTCTTTTCTCTCCATCCGGATGTTGATGGCATTTTCTGTGCAAATGACTATATAGCTGCGGGGGCAATGACTTGTGCGGAGTCCATAGGCAAGCTCTGTCCGCAGGATGTTAAGATTGTGGGGTGCGATAACCGAGACTTCTCCCTTTTTTGGAGGACTCCAATTACCACCATTGAGCTTCCTTTGGAAGAGATGGGCATCACGGCTACACGGCTATTGAAGGATAAGTTGGAGGGGGTGGAATCTGAAAACATGGAGACAGTGATGCTTAAACCTGGGCTGATTGCGCGTAAGAGTTCATTGACCAGCTAGAGGTAAAATGTTAGGCTTAGGGCATGAAGAAAAGACAAATCAAAAAAATTATTGACACTTATTATTGGGATACCGATGAAGATATCATGCTTCCTCCATCGGTTGTGAGAGAAGAGCTTAGGGCTGAAGAAGTTTTCTATAGCAAGGCCTTCATGATTTCAAATCCTGAAATGGCTGCTGAATATCAGAAGCGCATTGCTGAGAAGCTTGAAGAGGCTGCCAAGAAGGCTGAAGAGCAAAAATAGCTTTACAGCTCTAGAAGCTTATGACAAAAGGCTACTTTTTTGACCTCAAAATGGTCATTTAAGTAGCCTTGTCTACTTTTTAGGCCTAAAAAGTTCGTTTTAAGTAGCCTCTGTGTACATTTTAAGCCCAAAAAGTGGCCTTTATGTACACTTGTGTACATTTTAAGCCCAAAAAGTGGCCTTTATGTACACACCAGGCCCAAAGAGTCAGCACAGCACTTTTGTTATTCTAAAAACCCAACGTAAAACTTTTTTCAAAAACTTTCTTTTGGTAATTGACATGTGTGTTGCTTGTATAGTACTACTTATTGTGTAGCGCAAGTGAGAGCTACGCTACATATTGTGTAAAGTTATATAACTTTTAAATAATTAAAAAAGTCTAAATGTTGTTGACGTCAAGGCTTATTACAGGGGTGGATATGATTAAGACAGTCATTAAAAGAGATGGGAGCAAAGTAGATTTTGACATTTCCAGAATTGAGAATGCTATTCAAAGAGCATTTGATGCAACTGGAAGGGAAGCCAATAAGCAAATCATTGGTCTTATTGCCCTCAGGGCTGCCGCAGATTTTGGCTCAAAGGTTCAAAATGGTGAAATTGGTGTTGAAGACATTCAGGACAGTGTTGAAATCACTCTGTCCCTTTGCGGCTATGGTGATGTAGCCAAGTCTTATATTCTTTATAGAAAGCAGCATGAGAATGTCAGAAATGTTGAACAGAACATGATTGACTACAAAAAGACTGTAGACGGCTACCTTAAGGCGGACGACTGGCGTGTTAAAGAAAACAGCACAGTTAACTACAGTATTGGTGGTCTTATTCTCTCAAATAGTGGTGCAATTACAGCTAACTACTGGCTTTCTGAAGTATATGATGAGGAAATTGGTGAAGCTCATAGAAATTCGGACATGCATTTGCATGACCTATCAATGCTTTCAGGATATTGCGCAGGTTGGAGCCTCAAGCAATTAATTAAAGAAGGACTTGGTGGTGTTGAAGGTAAGATTTCATCCTCTCCAGCCAAGCATCTTTCAACTCTTTGCAACCAAATGGTTAACTTCATTGGAATCATGCAAAACGAATGGGCGGGCGCTCAAGCTTTCAGCTCTTTTGATACATATTTGTCGGCCTTTGTAAAAGCAGAAAACCTTAGCTTCAAAGAAGTTAAACAGTGCATTGAAAGCTTTATCTTTGGTGTGAACACTCCTTCCAGATGGGGCACCCAGGCTCCGTTCTCAAATATCACCTTAGACTGGACAGTTCCACCAGATCTTAAAGATCTTCCAGCCATTGTAGGTGGCAAGGAAATGGATTTCACCTATGGTGATTGCCAGAAGGAAATGGACATTGTCAACAAGGCCTTCCTTGAGATTATGATCAATGGAGATGCTAACGGACGCGGTTTCCAATATCCTATTCCAACCTATTCACTTACAAAGGATTTCGACTGGAGCGCAACAGAGAATAATAAACTTCTCTTCTCTATGACCATGCGTTATGGTACTCCGTATTTCTCTAACTACATTGGAAATACAGAGATGCAGCCAAGCGATGTTCGCAGCATGTGTTGCCGTCTTAGACTTGACCTTAGAGAGTTGAGAAAGAAGAGCGGCGGCTTCTTTGGTAGTGGCGAGTCCACTGGTTCTGTTGGTGTTGTGACGCTCAACATCCCTAGAATTGCCTATTTAGCCAAGGATGAAAAGGACTTCTACGTGCGCTTAGACAAACTCATGGACATTGCAGCTCGCTCCCTTAAAATTAAGAGAACGGCAATTTCTAAATTCCTTGAAAATGGCCTTTACCCCTACACAAAGCGTTATCTGGGGTCTTTTGATAACCATTTTAGCACTATCGGGCTAGTGGGAATGAATGAAGCTTGCTTGAATGCAAAGTGGTTGCGTTGCGATTTGACAGACCCACGCGGCCAGAAGTTCACTGCCGATGTTCTGGATCACATGCGCGAGAGGCTTTCTGATTATCAGGAGCAGTATGGCGACCTCTACAACCTTGAGGCCACCCCCGCCGAGAGCACCTCGTATCGCCTAGCTATGCACGATAAGAAGCGTTATCCCGATATTATTACGGCCGGCACGGATAAGTCTCCATACTACACCAATTCTTCCAACTTGCCTGTGGGTTTTACGGAAGACCTGTTCCGCGCTATGGATATTCAGGATGACTTACAAACTAAGTACACTAGTGGTACAGTCTTCCACGTGTTCTTGGGCGAGCAACCCACTAGCTGGGAGAGTGTGGCAGCCTTGGTGAAGAAGATTGCATCTAACTACAAGTTGCCTTATTTCACCATTAGCCCTACCTATTCTATTTGTAGAGAGCACGGCTACATTACGGGTGAGCACTATACTTGTCCAAAATGTGGGGCTAAGACCGAGGTTTATTCGCGTATTACTGGTTATTATCGTCCGGTGCAGAACTGGAATATCGGTAAGACGCAGGAGTTTAAGGACCGCAAGACCTACAATTTTGGTGGCGCTGTAAAGGGCCCTTGCTATCATGATGCTGCAAAAGCAAATGCCAAGCCAGTTGGAAACCTTCTGTTTACCACAAAGACCTGTCCAAATTGCCCAACAGCAAAGGCTGCACTTGAGCGCAAAAATATTGCTTATACAGTAGTAGATGCCCAGGAAAACAGCGAGCTTGCCGGCGAGTATGGAGTTATGTCGGTGCCCACTTTCTTTGTTGATGGCGATAAAAATCAGGTCTTAAGTGGCGCTGGAGCCATTGTTAGTTGGGCTAACAAACATGTTTGATATTGGCGGTTTTATAAGAGTTGACTCTGTAAACTATCCATCTTTAATAGCTTGTACGCTATTCACTAGGGGCTGCAATTTTCGCTGCCCCTATTGTCATAACCCAGCATTTGTTGTTCCAAATGAGAGTACAAGCATTACTCAACCTGCTGCCCAGGAGACTTACTCTGTTGAAGAAATTCTAAGTTATATAGAACGTAGACGTGGACTTTTGGATGCTGTGGTAGTCTCTGGTGGAGAACCATGTCTTCAAAAAGGATTGAAGGATTTTTTGCTTCAAGTTAAAAAGATGGGTCTAAAAACCAAGCTCGATACCAACGGCAGTCTG
>CAVKHB010000058.1:6116-7706 GCA_963656005.1 Coriobacteriaceae bacterium | reverse complement strand
CCAACGAAGGTAAGGCTTCTGGAATCAGAACTTTTAGGATGATTTGTCCATTTGTAGATCCCATGGAGCGGGCGGCCTGAACGACCCCCGAATCCACCTCCTTGAGTGATGATTCCACCACTCTTGCAACAAACGGTGTTGCTACAATTGATAACGGAACGATTGTTGCTTTTGTGCCAATCGTTGTTCCCACCAAGATTCTTGAAAGTGGGAATAAAACTACCATTAATATGACAAAAGGAAAGGACCTAAGTACGTTAACTATCTTATCTAAGATGTTATAGAGTACTGGTCTTGGCCTTAATCCTCCTTGAAGTTCTGGACGGGAGACGCAAAGTAATATTCCTAGTGGTAGGCCTAAAACTGTGGAAAAAATTGTGGAGAAGAAAACCATAATAAGCGATTCTTTGGTGGATTGTAGTATGAGGTTCCATATGGCTTGTGTCATGCTCTTGCCTCCTCAACTACAATTCCTTGGGCTTTGATTTCTTCTATTGTTTTTTCTACCAAGGCTGGCTCTCCTGCTATGTCGCAAATTAGGGTTCCAAAATCTTCTCCGCCAACGTGTTGTATGCCACCACCTCGAATGTTAAAAACAACGCCGTATTTTCTTGCAAGTTCGGAAATTACAGGGCTATCGGCCTTGCCATCTCGGAAGCGCAGGGTGAAGCGTCCTGGGATGTTGGACCAGAAGACCATGGAGCTGCGGTCTGTGTCTACCGTGGTGAGGTGGGAGAGGAAGTCTTTGGAGACGTCCGTTTTTGGGTGGGCGAAGAGTTCTTTGACGGTGCCTTCTTCCACGATTTTGCCTTCGTCCAGGACTGCAACCACGTCACAGGCGTCGCGCACGACTTCCATTTGGTGGGTAATCATGACTACTGTGAGGTTCATGCGTTTTTGGATGTCTTTGATTAGTTCCAAGATGGCGCGTGTGGTTTGCGGATCAAGGGCGCTAGTGGCTTCGTCGCAAAAGAGAACCTCTGGTCCGCAGGCCAAGGCTCTGGCTATTGCAACTCTTTGCTTTTGTCCGCCGCTTAGGGTGGAAATGTGGGCGTCCTCTTTATCTGAGAGGCCTACTAAGTCCAGTAGTTCTTTGACTCTTGCCTTGATTTTTGATTTTTCGTAGCCACAGATTTCCATTGGGTAGGCTACGTTTTTGCCTGCCGTCCTAGAGGAGAAGAGGTTGAAGTTTTGGAAAATCATGCCAATTTTTCTTCTTCTTTGGATGAGGTCTTTTTTTGGGAGGTTGTCTACTCTTTGGTTATCGTAGTAGATTTGGCCTTCATCTGGGGCTTCTAGGAGGCTTATTAGTCTCACAAGTGTGCTTTTGCCTGCTCCAGAGCGGCCTATTATGCCACAAATCTTATTTGAGGGTATAAGAAGGCTCACGCCATTTACGGCGTGAATGTCTCCGTATTCCTTTTTAAGATTTTCTAGCCTAATTTCCATGGCACTTAATAAAACATAGTTTAAGTTTTTATACAAGGGGGTTTGTTGTGTTTGTAGCAAAAATGTTATTGTGCAAACAGAAAGTATGCGTATTATTACAGTTTTACTTGGCTCGAGCGTAGTGATGCACCTGTCATCTAC
>CAVKHB010000058.1:0-6106 GCA_963656005.1 Coriobacteriaceae bacterium | reverse complement strand
TTTAGAAGTTTTTGTGTAGTTTCACCACAAAAGAGCCAGTTTTTTTGGCTTTTTGTGGGGTAAGCCCGAGCGCAGTGACGCAGTATACGGTACAAAGACCAAGAAATTTTTCGCAGGAGATTGGGAGGAGATGCTAGGAACGAAGGATGAGACAGTACTAAGAGGTACGGCTCATCCTGAAGTGACACCGCAGCTCACCCAAGATCCAAGAAAAGAAAAAACCCGCCGGAGCGACCGACGGGTTTTGATTGCTAAGAAGGAAGTTTTACTTCTTCTTATGTCTCATCATTCTGAGCTTCTTCTTCCTTTTATGGGTAGCAATCTTATGCTTCTTTCTTTTTCTTCCACAAGGCACTGCAGAACTCCTTATGTCCCCTAAGTTGGGACGTGTTGTAATTACGTGCGTCATTATCGTGATTTTCAAGGCAAAAGGTCAAGTGCCTAGAGTAAATTAAAATGAGCACCGGAGGTTGTGGATTGAGAAAATAGGCCATTTAGGTTGATTTTGCCGTCTTTTGTGGTGATGCTTAGGTTTTTGGTGTCAACGGAGGTGAAGATGGAGCTGTCTAGTCGTTCACCTAGGGAGTTGATTCCAACGTTACCGTTGCATAGGTAGTTGGAGGTGGAGGCTAGGGATGGCATTTCTGATATGTCATCTGAAAGCGCGCCTCCAATGGAGAGTACTCCCTCCAGTTCGTATAGGCGAGCATCAGAGCCTTTGCCGTACAGGGTTAGGTTTCTGTTGCCGTTGCCATAGAGGGTACAGTTGTAGACTCTTACTGCTGGATTGGAGTTGCTGGTGATGCCGTTGGCGTTATTTGAGAAGGCTATGGAGTTTTCAATTACATGGGCTACGGCTATGCCGTCTCCGCCTAGTTTAAAGCCGTTGCCATCACCGTTTCCAAGGCCAGTGGAGAGGCTACCGTTTTTGTAGGCTATGCAGTTTTTGATGGTGACTACGCCTATTCGGCCAGTTTCAATTTTGGAATAGAGATCCCAGCCGTCATCTATGTTGCAATAAGCTATGCAGGAGTCAAAGACGTTGCCTTCTCCGCATGTAAGTTTTGCGGCAAAACCATCGGCATTATTGTTGGCACTGTCGCTGTTATCGTGAGAGATGCAGCTTAGGATGAGATTGTCATGTGGCCATTTGTCAAAGGTTTCACTGCTACTTCCGCTAATTTGGATGCCTGTGTCTCCACAGTTGTAGGCGGTAATGTTTTTGATGATATTGTAGTTGCCTCCTACCTGAAGGCCTTTGATATTGTCTGGAGTATTACAGATGTCAAAGTCTTGGAATATCCAGTAGTCTCCCCAGATAACAATGCCTCCTTTTAGGGCTGTCTTGACAAATTTTAATGTTACTTCTTCGTTTTGGGCACTCTTTAGAATTTTGGGAGCATCGGCTGTTCCATTGTTTCCTCTTTCAATGACTATTTGTTTTGCTAGGTTGTAGGTGCCACCGGCAAGTTCTATTGTTTGTCCTGGCTTACAATATTTTAAGGCCGTTTCCAGGTCTAATGGACTGGATTTTGTGCCACTGTTAAAGCCAAAGCCTTTAGGGCTGACATAAATTGTTGAGCCTGATATTTCTCTTACAGTTACATCTTGATAAAGATAGGTTGGGCTGTAGTTTTCTTCGTTTTTCTGTGTTTCTTCATTAAATTGTGCAATTACTTGGTTCTCTCCAGGCCTGTAGTTTGGATCTGGAGTAAAGATTACATAGAGATTGTTAGTATCGCTTAGTAAGTTTATGGTTTGACAAAAATCTTCGTTGGCTTTTACTGGCATATTGTCTATGTAGATATGGCTAGAGCCCGATTGTTTTACAGTTATATAGCCATCTGCGTTGGCTGTGAAAGCAAAGGGATATTGACGAGTGTAATAGCCAGAGGGGCTGTTGATTTTTGTGTAAAGGGCAACGAGGTCTGCAGGTTTTTCTTCTGCTGGCGGGTCTGTTTTGGGATCTGTGATGGTGAGTTTTACATCACTTATTGTACACTCACACCATCGGGCTGCTGCAAAACCCACGTAAAGATAAGTGGGGTCCAGTTGAAGCAAACTATCAGTGCCGTAGAGGGTGAACTGCTCGGGGTAGACCTTGCGCTCGTATTCGCCGTCTTCATTTGTGACCCATTCTTTGTCTTCTTCTGGGCGGATGAAGATACAGTGGTAGCCTGTGTTGTCCTTTTTGATGGTAAGGGTGTAGACGTCGCCGGTTTTGACAAAGTGATTTTGGTCGTAGCTGAAGGCGTGGGTTTCGCTTTTGGCGTTTTCTGCTATGGCGCTATCTCCTTGGCTAAGGATTTCTGGGGTAATGTCTGTGACAAAGCGGGCTCCAAGGACGTCTTTTCCAGAGTATTTGACGTTGTTGATGCGTTCTTCAAATTTTGTGGCAATTAGCCCAACGCTGTTGGTGTAGTTGTTTACGCTACTTACTCCGTGTGTTCCAATGCTATCTAGGATTAGAAGTCCAAAGCCTTCTTGTCCGTCTGGATTTGGGTTTATCCAATCTACGGTAAAGGTGGCTGTGAGTTCAAAGTTCTCGGTTTGGGCATCTATTTTGGTGTAGTAGAAAGAGATTCCATCATGGAAGGTTGTGAACTTGCCACCTTGTTCTGTGCGAGAGCCTGCATAGAGTTTGACTTTGAGGTCATCTGAGTCTAGCAGTTCGTAGTGGTTTAATGTTTCTTTTGTACTTTGTCCAAACCAGGTGAAATACCAAGATCTATCTACCTGATCTTTTGCTGTCTTTTTTAGCCCAGAGGAGGTGGATTTTTCGCCATTGCGAACTGCCGATACTTCTATTAGATAGGTTTTGTTTTGTTCTAAGTTTGTAAAAGATATTTCACAATCTTTTGTGGTTTGTGTTACCACAATTGAGCCTGTGTTGTAGTCTTTAATGAGAACTTCATAATACTGGGCTTCATCCACTTTGCCCCATGAGACGGTAAGGGTTTTTGAGCCTACGTTCTTTGCATCTACCTGTGGGCTGTCAAGGGGAAGGATGTAGTCAAATGTAAAGATTTGGCTTTCAACTTCGGTGCTTTCTTCCTTTCTTGAAGCGGTGATTTTTAGGCTGTACGTTCCACTATGAGTCATGTCAAAAGTGGTCTGTCTTTCAACATTCTTTGATTTTCCAAGGTTTTTCTTCTTAATTAGGCTATTGTTTTCAAATAACTCAACAAGAAGTTTGTCTGCTCCATCCGTTCCTGTTACGGCCTGAAGGTACACGGTGATTTCCCTTGAGCCAGAGGGTTGAACCTCTGTTACTACGGGAGCCTTGTACTCGTTCCAATTTGATCTATCGGCTGCATAAACAGAGGATAGACTTAAAATCAAAAGAAGGGTGATTGCCCAAAAAAAATGTGAGTTCTTCATTAATCTTTCTTAATCTTAGTCTTCAATTACTACTGCGTAAACGTAAATTCCTTTATTTGCTGAGCCAATAAGGAATTCTCCATCATAAGGGATTGTGAAGGTTCCCATGCCTGCTTTGTTGTCACCGGTAGCTGGTGCTGCTGCAATAGAGGCAAGTGCTTCTTTGCTACTTGGTGTGTAGAGGTTCAAAACTCTTTCATCGGTTTTGCTTGAGCTATTTAGATACACTGTTACTTTTTGGCCTTTCTTGGCTGTAAAGCCAATGCAATACACTTCCAGAGTTCCTGTGCCGTTCAGCTTGATTCTGTTGTTGAAAATCTCACCGTCATCTGCAGTTCGTTCTGTCATTTCCTGAATTTCAATTGGCTTGGCTTCTGTTCCGTAGAGTTTGAAGCCGTCGAATTCTTTCGTTTCAGTGAGTTTTTGTATTTCTAGATCGTTTGCACTTAGAGTTGTCTCTTCTGCAAACAAACATCCTGCAACCATGATAATTAAAAGAGTTAGAGCAAGTTTTTTCACGGTTTTTTTCTCCTTTGTTAAAATGGTAACCTATTTTACAGAACAAATGTTGTTCTTTTTTACGGAATTTTAATAAAATCGGGCTCAAATAATATGAGAGATGGAGGTTGTCATGGCACAGATGAAGATTTCAAGCCAGTTTCCGCGTGGGTATAAGCCAATTTTGAATTTGCATGATACGGAGAAGGCTATCAAGGCGGCGAAGGATATCTTTGAGAAGGAGCTTTCTGGGTCGCTGAGGCTTAGTAGGGTGACTAGTCCGCTGTTTGTGAAGAAGGGTAGCGGGATTAATGACGACCTCAACGGGGTGGAGCGGCCTGTGAGTTTTCCCGTGAAGAATATGGCCGAGACGCAGATGGAGATTGTGCAATCGCTGGCCAAGTGGAAGCGGATGGCGCTGGCGGATTTGCATTTTAGGCCGGGCTATGGGCTGTACACCGACATGAACGCTATTCGCCCGGACGACGATATTGACGCGATTCATTCAATCTACGTGGACCAGTGGGATTGGGAGAAGATTATGAACCCGGGCGAGCGTAATCTTGACTACTTGGTCAGCACGGTGAGGTCGATTTACGACGTGATTAGGCGTACGGCGTTCAAGCTTGCGGAGTTTTATCCCCAGCTTGAGGACTACTTGCCCCAAGATATTGTTTTTTTATATTCCGATGACCTTGCACGGGAGTATCCAGACCTCACCCCAAGTGAGAGAGAAGTTGAGGCTGCTCGCAAGTATGGGGCTATCTTTATCATTGGCATTGGCTATGGCAATCCACCACACTCGGGGCGTGCGCCTGACTATGATGACTGGTCAACTCCAACTGGCAATGGCCATTACGGTCTTAATGGCGATATCATTGTGTGGGATAGAGTTAGACAGAGCAGCCTAGAGCTATCTAGTATGGGTATTAGGGTTGACCAAGAGGCTCTTTTGCGCCAGCTTGAGATTAGAGGGATGCAGGATCGTAAGAATTTGTATTGGCATTCTAGACTTTTGGATGGGCAGTTCCCTCAGACCATTGGTGGTGGTATTGGGCAGTCAAGGCTTTGTATGTTCCTCTTGCAAAAGGCTCATATTGGCGAGGTGCAGGCATCTGTTTGGCCTGAGGCTGTGTATGCGGAAGCTAGGGAGCATGGGGCGCATTTGTTCTGATTTGAAGCGAATTTAAGTTTTCAGTTTTGCAAAACCTCTATTGGCTTTATTTGTAACTGCATTTATAATTTCTCTACATGAGAGTTGGTTTTGTTCTTGCCGGAATTTTCACGGGATCCTCAATTGCACTTTGGCCGTCTGTGGCTTCTATGTTTCCTGATAATGGGAAGGATACTTTGATAATTTTTCCCGGAGGCAAACTTAATAGCCCAAAATCGCTAGATCAGATGAAAAACTCCATCTATGACCTCGTAAATGAGGATAATATTGATGGAACAATTGTTTGGAGTTCTTCTCTTTCTGGTAGTGTAGACTCTACTGCAGTACTAAAGCGTTTTGAGCTCATGTTGTCCAAACCTCTTGTTACAATTGATGGTAAATCTGAAAAATACCCAAAGATTCCAAATATTTGTTTTAATGCCTACGAGGGTTCAAGGTTTCTTATTCAACATTGTATTAGCGTTCATGGAGCTAAAAGGATTTTGTACCTTAGAGGTCCGTTGAACCACAATTCTTCTATAAAGAGATATCAGGCATATTTGGACACATTGGAGAAAAACAATATTCCAATAGATTTTAATTTGATTTCGGAGCCTACAGAATGGACCCAAGGGGGCGAGGGGCTCAGAAAAATGCTTGAAGACAGGAATCTACGGCCTGGGCGTGATTTTGATATGATTGTTTGTGCAAGTGATCTTATGATGTACGAATCTGCTCAGGTTCTTAAGGCTTATGGATACGTTGTTGGAGAAAATGCTTTCATTTGTGGTTTTAATGACTCAATAGATTCTAGGCTTTTAAATGTTCCTGCTACCACGGTTAGACTCCCATATTCTGGGGTTGGTAAGACTGCTGTTAGCACTTTGTTTTCATTGTCTCAAGGTAAACGATGTTATGATAAAGAGTTACCTACTACTCCTGTTATTAGAAGAAGTTGTGGTTGTGAGGAATTTCAATTTTCATCAAAAATTTCTAGTGCTTCAGAATTAGTTTCGCATTTGGTAAAAGATTTTGGCTTTTCTTCTGAGGAAGCTAGGGGAATAATTAATAGGG
>CAVKHB010000057.1:7097-7816 GCA_963656005.1 Coriobacteriaceae bacterium | reverse complement strand
TATGAGAATACTTTGCATTTCCGATACTACAAGAACCTTAGCATTTTCCTCAAACGTAAAGGAAATCTACAAAAACGTAGATCTTATTCTCTCCTGCGGAGACATGCCACTAGATTCCTACGACTATGTAGCTACCATGCTAAACAGAGATCTCTGTTATGTGTATGGCAATCACAACCTCAAGGATTTTAATAGAGCCTTAAATAGGGATGACGCTTTATTTAGAAGTCCCATTACAGCTAAGGAACACAACCAAGACTATCAAAAATTCTACGGTTTCATGATTGATGGAAAGTGCTACAGAGATAAGAAGTCGGGCTTACTAATTGCGGGACTTGGTGGAAGTATGAATTACAATGGCGGAGATAGCCAGTACACGGAGCGCCAAATGAAGTATCGTATTTGGAAGCTCATACCTCAGTTAATGTATAATAAACGTAAGTATGGTAGATATTTAGACATATTAATCACTCATGCACCACCGTTTGGAATTGGTGATGGCCCTGACCTTTGCCACAGGGGCTTTAAGTGTTTTCTTTCCTTTATAGATAAGTATCAGCCAAAATATCATCTTCACGGGCATGTTCATCTTGACGATAGAAATGCCCCTCGTGAGAATGTCAGAGGGAATACAAAAATTATTAATGTTTACGGAGCACATCTGATTGAAGATGAAACTCTAGGAATTCAGGGAGGGCGCTAATGGCAGACAGCGTGAC
>CAVKHB010000057.1:0-7087 GCA_963656005.1 Coriobacteriaceae bacterium | reverse complement strand
CAGCGTGACAGTATCAGGGGATTTTGACGCAGCCTACCGAAGGGCTAAAATTCAAAAAGTTCTTGCTACCTTTAGGTGGAAAAATCCAAATCTTCTATCTTTTTATGAAGTCACAAAACTCATCAAACCAGACGCCCAATTTTACAAGGGAATGCAAACCATTCCAGTCAAAAACATCATTGGCTCTGAAAACCGATACCAAGATTTCTCTTCTGCTTTTTATCCTAAATCGCACATCCTTCAACACAGATGGGAGAGCATAGACGCTGCCCACATGGATGACGTCATTTTGCCACCAATATCGGTATATAAACTGGGCGATTGGTACTTCGTGCGTGATGGCAACCACAGGGTCTCGGTGGCGAGAAGTAGGGGGCAGGAGTTTATTGATGCAGAGGTGGTGGAGCTTTCTTCCAAGATTCCGCTTGAGCCGGGCATGACGCTGAACGAGCTCAAAAAACGCGTGGTGGCCTACGAGCGCTCTAAATTCATAGAGCAATATCATCCCACCTATCTGCCCATGGACAAGATAGTTTTCACCTCGCCCGGATCCTATCCAGAGATGGTCAACCACATTCTCGTGCATAAATACTACGCCAACGAGCATCTTGATCACGAGCTCTCTTTTGAGGAAGGCGCCATCAGCTGGTACAAGAACGTCTACACCCCCATTGTGGAGGCCGTGGACCACGAGCACTTGCAATCTCTCTTCCCGGGGTGTACAGAGGCCGATATCTATATGTGGCTAGTTCGCAAGTGGGATGAGATGAAGAGAACGGATGCCCAAATCTCAGAGAATGTCGCCGCAAAGGAAATGAAAAAGAAAGAAGAAAAAGGAAAGATAAAACGTTGGTGGCAGTATTTGAAACAAAAACTCAGTAGAAAATAAAAAAAGCTACACAAGGCCTGACAGGTATGTGTAGCTGAGAAGATAAAAAAAGCGACATTGTCGCAATTGGAGCTGATCGGGATCGAACCGACTACCTATTGAATGCCATTCAATCGCTCTAGCCAGGTGAGCTACAGCCCCAAGCCGTAGGAATCATCCTAAACAAAATAAGGCTAGCTTGTCAAGAGCTACACCTATCATTATATTATTCATCAGTAGGAGGCAACAATGCTTAACGATATTTTGAAAAGCAAAAAAGCCCTGTTTGCAGATGGCGTTCAAACCGTCTTGAGAGGACAGGAGAATAGAGCCAGAGCCGTAACTTTTTTACAAGGAAATCTTGTAAGAAACATTAGAGCAGAATCCAGAGGAATCAATGCTCGTGTATGCAAAAATGGAGTTTATGGCTTCTCTTCCATGGCCGATTATTCCAGTGAAGCGGCAGATGCAGTCCTCGCTGCAGCCACAGAAAATGCCCTTTTCTTGAATACTCATGCTCCAAAATCAATGCCAATGGCAAAGGTTTATGGACAGGGAGTTATCCCTACAGGAAAAGAGATTGTTGATTTTGAGCAAAAGAGAATCATTGAAGCCTGTAAGCAGGTTGACGACTATGTAGCCAAGACCTATCCAGATCTCACCAGCAGAACAATTAGTTACTCTGAAGATTCCATGGATAAGGTAATTTATACTTCAGATGCCCATGATGGACATGTGACAAATCCGCGTTGCTACATATATGTAATCCTTGATTCCGTGACAAAAGATGGAGTTCCAATTGAACTCTTCAAGGCCTTTGGTGGCTATGGAAGTTTTGAAGATCACTTCGCAGATACAAAATGGATGCAACCTGGAATTGATGCCCTATATAAGCATCTTATGGATAAAAAAGAGGGTGTCTATGCAAAAGCAGGCTATAAAACCGTTGTTTTAGGCGCCGAACTTGCAGGCATGCTAGCCCACGAAGCAGTAGGCCATACAGTAGAAGCAGACCTAGTTTTGGGCGGCTCAATTGCAAGTAGAACCCTCAACCAAAGAGTAGCCTCTGACCTTGTGACAATGGTGGACTTTGCTCACACCGCTTTTGGCGGACTAGCGCCACTTCCAGTTTATATGGATGATGAAGGAACCAAGGCAGAAGATGCCCGTCTTATTGAAAACGGCATTCTCAAAGGTTACATGAACAACAGAGAAACTGCAGACCACTTTGGCGTAGCTCCTCAAGGAAATGCAAGAGCTTGGGCCTTCAGTGATGAACCTCTAATTAGAATGAGAAATACAACCGTTCTCCCGGGCAAAGATAAGCTAGAAGACATCATTGCCTCCGTTGATGACGGCTACTATCTTATTTCTACCGGAAACGGACAGGCAGACCTCACCGGTGAGTTTATGTTTGGAATTAACATGGGTTACGAAATTAAAAACGGCAAACTCGGAAAGGCCATCTTGGATACAACCGTCACCGGAATTGCTTTTGACATGCTCAAAACGGTTGATATGGTATCTAATAACATCACTTGGTCTTCAAGCGGTTTCTGTGGCAAAAAACAGAGAATGCCAGTTGGCATGGGTGGCCCAGAACTAAGATGTAAGATTATGATTGGTGGAAGATAAGGAGGGCAGTATGAAAGATATTAGAACTACAGCAACTTATGTTGAGAATCTTCTCAAAGATTCAAAGGTTGACAAATACGATTTTGCTCTCTCAGAAAGTGAAACCCGTGAATTTAACGCAGACCTTGGTGTTTTCACCCTCTACAGAACAGTCTTTGGTAATAACATTGTCGTAGATGTCTACAAAGACAACAAGAAGGGGACAAAGGCTGGAAACGATTTCTCTGAGGAAGCTCTAAAGGCCACAGTCAATGATGCAGTTCTCTCTGCTCAGTCTGCTGTTGCAGATCCAGCTCACGACATTGCACCACAACAGTCAAAGGAAGTTTTCCACCTTGGATGCTATGAGCCAGACATTGACAAATTCTTCTCTCGCGTTGAAGAGCTACTTTCAGACGTTAAGTCTCAATATCCAAAGGTAAAAATCCTCAACGTTTATGCCTCTCACACAAAGAAGCACAATCTTTATCTCAATTCCAACGGCACGGACTTTGAAAAGTTTGGTGGCTATTATTCTGTAACCTTAGAGTTCTCTGGAAATGACGGTGAGAAATCAACAAGTCTTGACTACGCAGATGTTTCTACCTACAACTTGGATACTCCGTTAATTGAACTTTCAAGTTTCAGAACACATCTAGAAAACGCAACAAATCAACTTAACCAAATCCCGTTTAGTGGTAAGTTTGAGGGCACCGTTCTCTTTACGCCAGACTGCTTTGCACAGTTTATGATGTACACGCTTGGCAACTACGCAGACGGCTCTGTAATTCTTGACGGTACAAGCCTTTGGATTGACAAGATAGGCCAGCAGGTCGCCGACAAGAGCATCTCCATTTCCCTCAAGTCTTCCGACCCTCGCATTGTAGATGGCGAAAAATACACCTCAGACGGCTTCAAAACCCAAGACGTGGACATCCTCAAAGATGGCGTCTTGAAAAACTTCATGCTTAGCCTCTACATTGCCAACAAAACAGGTAGGCCAGTCTTGAAGAACTCCAGTAGCGACTTTGTAATGGCCAATGGCACCCTCCCATATACCGATATCCTTAAGTCCATTGATCATGGACTTTTGGTTGGCGGTTTCTCAGGCGGTAACCCCGGCACAAACGGTGAATTCTCTGGTGTTGCAAAGAACAGCTACCTAATTGAAAACGGCAAAATCAAGGGCGCCGTCAGCGAAACCATGATTAACGGCAACCTAGGTGCCATGCTTCAAAACATCAAAGCTATTTCCAAGGAAACAGTTGCAGGTGGAAGTATGGTGATGCCGTATGTAGCCGTCAATGGTATTGTTATTTCAGGGAAATAGCTTTCTTTGGGCGAGCTACGTTGTCACTGCGGGATGAGCCGTACACCACAGTACTGTCTCATCCCTGAAAAAGTTGAAACGTTTCAATTTTTTCGTTGAAAAAAGTTGAAGTTTTTCATATTTTCCAAAAAATCTTTAATGTTCGTAATCAAAGATGGTTTTATTCTTGATATATTTACCAAAATCGGTCTTCCAAGTGTGGTGGATGGCGCAGTCGTCGTAGGTGGGGAGGGCGTCCTTGTCCATGTCAATGACTATCATTAAGTCAAAGCGGTTGGGACGGTCTATGCAGGAGGGATGTAGGCAGACGTTGTGAATGCCCTCAATTTGGGTGAGGCCTTGGAAAAGCTCTGAGGCCTGCTTGATTAGTTGAGCCTTCTGGGAAGTGTTGATATCGTCGTTAAATTTAACAATTATGTGGTGGAGCATGTTTCTACCTTATAAAAAGAGCCCCCAACTGGTGGAGGCTCTGTCATGTGAAGTGTAAATTATCTCTTGTTGAGAGCTTGATCTACTGCAACTGCAACAGCTACTGTAGCACCAACCATTGGGTTGTTTCCCATGCCAAGGAATCCCATCATTTCAACGTGAGCTGGAACGGATGAGGAACCGGCAAACTGAGCGTCTGAGTGCATTCTTCCCATGGTATCTGTCATGCCGTAAGAAGCAGGACCGGCTGCCATGTTATCTGGATGGAGGGTTCTTCCTGTGCCACCGCCGGAAGCAACTGAGAAGTACTTCTTGCCTTGTTCAATGCATTCTTTCTTGTAGGTACCTGCAACTGGATGCTGGAATCTGGTTGGGTTTGTGGAGTTTCCTGTAATGGAAACATCAACGCCCTCATGATGCATGATTGCAACACCTTCGCGGACATCGTCTGCACCGTAGCAGCGAACAGCAGCTCTCTTGCCCTTGGAGTAAGCAATTTCGCGGACAATGTTGAGTTTTCCTGTGTAGTAGTCAAACTGAGTCTGTACATAGGTAAAGCCGTTGATTCTGCTAATGATTTGAGCAGCATCCTTTCCAAGTCCGTTAAGGATAACTCTGAGAGGCTCTTTTCTTGCCTTATTAGCGTTCTTAACAATACCGATTGCACCTTCAGCTGCTGCAAAACTTTCGTGACCAGCAAGGAAAGCAAAGCACTTTGTCTCGTCTCTGAGAAGCATTGCGCCAAGGTTTCCATGTCCAAGGCCAACCTTTCTGTCGTCAGCAACAGAACCTGCAATACAGAAGCTCTGAAGACCAATACCAATAGCCTCAGCTGCTTCAGCTGCTGTCTTTACGCCTTTTTTGATTGCAATTGCTGCCCCAACTGTATAAGCCCAACCTGCGTTATCAAAAGCAATTGGCTGAATACCCTTAACAATGTCATAAGGATCAAATCCATAGTCGTTGCAAAGTTTGCGGCATTCTTCAATGCTACCTATTCCGTACTGTGCAAGGACTTCGTTTATATGATCTACTCTTCTTTCGTAACTTTCAAATAAAGCCATGTCAGTCCTCCTTACTCGTGTCTTGGGTCAATGTACTTTGCAGCATCGTCCCACTGACCGTAGTGGCCCTTGGCCTTTGCAAGTGCATCATTTCCGCTGAGTCCCTGTTTGATGAACTCCATCATCTTGCCCAAGTTGACAAATTCATAACCAATGATTTCATCTGCGCTGTTCAGAGCAATTCTTGTTACATAGCCTTCAGCAAGCTCAAGATATCTTGGTCCCTTTTCTCTTGTTGCGTACATTGTACCAATCTGAGATCTGAGTCCCTTTCCAAGGTCTTCAAGACCACCACCAATTGGGAGTCCACCTTCTGAGAAAGCAGTCTGGCTTCTGCCGTAGACAATTTGAAGGAAAAGTTCTCTCATTGCTGTATTGATTGCATCACAAACAAGGTCTGTGTTCAGAGCTTCAAGAATTGTCTTTCCAATGAGGATTTCTGATGCCATTGCTGCAGAATGGGTCATTCCTGAGCATCCAATTGTTTCTACAAGAGCCTCTTCAATGATTCCATCTTTAATGTTAAGGGTAAGCTTACAAGCACCCTGCTGTGGAGCGCACCAGCCAACGCCATGAGTAAGCCCGCTGATGTCTTTAATTTCCTTGGCCTGTACCCATTTCCCTTCTTCTGGAATTGGAGCAGGTCCATGATATGCACCCTTTGCAACAGGACACATATGCTGTACTTCTGTTGTATAAATCATCCAAAATCCTCCTGATTTCGTTTTCAACTTCTAATAAAGAAATGTATCACATATTAGGATTTCTGTCTTTATTTATATCTTTATTTTATGCAAAAGATAGCAGAAACTAATATATTAGTCCTTATAGAACTCTTCATGCTGTATATAAATATTTTTGTTTACATCAGGTTTTTGGTGTGGTATATTTTTTTTATCGTCAAAAGACGAAACACACAAAAAGGAGAAAACAATATGAAAAAACTGTTTGTCGTATTGGTTGTCGCACTCGTTGCTCTTACAGCAGTATTTGCTCAGGGCGCTCAGGAATCAAGTGTCAAGACCTACAAAGTAGGCGTTGCTATTTATCAGTTTGATGATAACTTCATGACACTCTACAGAAATGAGATAGCTAATTATTTCAGCACTCTTGAGACTGATACTGTTAAGTACAATCTTACTTTCGTAGATGGAAAGAATGATATGGCTGAGCAGACCAACCAAATCAACAACTTCATCACACAGGGTATGGATGCAATCATTCTTAACCTCGTTCAGACTTCTTCAGCTGATGCTATCATTGACATGATTGTTGCAGCAGACATTCCATGTATTCTTATCAACAGAGAACCTCTTGCTTATGACAAAGATGGTAACATCCTTGACGAGCAGTATGAAGGAATCCTTAAGAATCCAAAAGTTTGCTATGTTGGTGCAGATGCAAGACAGTCCGGTTCTTTCCAGGGCAGAATTATTGCTGAACTTGACAACCATGGTGATATCAACGGAGACGGAGTCGTTTCTTATATCATGATTGAAGGTGACCCAGAAAATATTGATGCTCAGTACAGAACACAGTATTCAATCAAGTATCTCACAGACGCTGGCTACAAGGTAGAGTGTCTTGATGATCAGGTTGGTAACTGGGCACAGGCAAAGGGTCAGGAACTCTGCGCTAACGCTCTTGCAAAATATGGCAACAAGGTTGAAGTTGTTTTCTGTAACAATGACGCTATGGCTCTTGGTGCAGCAGCAGCTATTCAGGCAGCTGGCAGAACTGTTGGCAAGGATATCTATCTTGTTGGTGTTGATGCTCTCGATG
>CAVKHB010000056.1:6760-7859 GCA_963656005.1 Coriobacteriaceae bacterium | reverse complement strand
ATTATTAGCTATGTTTACAATCATTGAATCTTTAATTGCTTCAAAGGAGTTGTACCTTCTAGATACTCTTGCATTTTTCCCAAGTACACTAGTTTTGAACAACCTTGTGTGTGACGATAACTCTGATGGAATAGCTTTGAGAATTAAAGAAGTTGACAAAGCATATTTTGAATCAAGTTTCTTAAGGTCGTTAGTGTATAAAGTTAGTATTTCTCTTTTTATTTCATCTACCATAGTGAAATCGTTAGATTCCAATAACTCATTGATTGCTTGAGGCATTCCTCCAACCGCCATATAGAGCCTGAAACTATTCATGACTTTTCTGTGTGAAATATCTCCTAATGGCTTCTTTGTCTGAAAACACTCTCTTATTACTGAGGCTGTAACAAAATCCCCCTGAGCCCATAAAAATTCTTCAAAATCTAGAGGGTACATATTTATAGATCTTTCTTCGCTTGGAAGTAGTATCTGTTCTACATTTTGTTGAAGAGAAATTAAAGAGCCTGTTTCAATAAAATGATATCTTCCATCTGCAACTAATTGTTTTATAGACTGCCGTGCAATAGGGAATAACTGAACTTCATCAAAAATGATTAAACTTTCTTTTTTGTAAAGTTGCTTTCCATACAAGAGGGAAAGAGTTCTAAAGAATTCATCTAAGTTAGATATACTGGTTTTGAAAAGGTTTTCTACCAAGTTAAGATCTACTTGAAAGTTTATTAAAATATATGATTTGTATTCTGCCTTAGCAAACTCTTCAACGACGGTTGATTTTCCAATTCTTCTTGCACCTTGGATTAACAACGCTCGTCTATCAGCCCATTTTTCTTTCCATTCTAATAATTGTGTGTAAATCTTTCTCTTGAATATCATTACATGATATGTTTGCACGAATATTGAAAATTGTAAATAGCTAAAATGCACGAATACTTAAAATTTTTTTTGCCTGAATTGCACGAATACTTAAGATTTTAACCTCATTTTGTACTTGTCTGTACTTGTCACGTACTAATACCTTGCAAAACCTTTGCTGACATAGCCATCAGTTATTTCTCTTATGATGGAATTAAGCTTGTTGCAGAAATCCTTGTCATTTGAA
>CAVKHB010000056.1:0-6750 GCA_963656005.1 Coriobacteriaceae bacterium | reverse complement strand
GCATCTTCACTGCGTGAAATGCGCTGTGCAACTTGGCCCCAAGTTATACCTTCTAAAGAGGTGCTAGAATCAAACCTAGCAGGAAGATTAAAACGCATTAAACTTGCATCTAAGTTGCTACCATCATCCATTGTCTTGATTACCTGAGCCCCCAGTGAAGCCATCTTTTTTTCAACATCCTCAAGAATTTGGGGCATCATTTCTGGAGCCTCTTCACAATACAAAGGCCATTCACGGTCTCTAAAAATAGAGGCTTGTATGGCTCTTTCTCTCTCGTAGGCTTCTGGATTCTCTAAGCGACATCTTGCTGTTAAGAGTGCAAAAAAGAGGGTAGACTCAACTGCAGCATAACCTTGTGATAAGTCTTCCGGGTCATAAGGAAAATTCATGTAGTAGTGTGCCGATTCTTCCTCAGATGCAAAATAGCCTAAGTTGCAGTTGTCTCTTAGTTTTGCTTTTATGAAAGAATGTCCATTTCTAATGATGTGAACATTGGCACCAGCTTTTGCTATTTCACAAAGAGCAATAGGAAGAGCTTTGACATCGGCATAAAATTCACGCTTTGTGCCGCCATAAATGTCCATGATTTTGGGGATGATGATGGACATATTAAGACCCGGGGTAATTTGTTGTCCGTCTCCGTCCATGAGATCCATTCTATCGCCATCGCCATCAAAGCAGAAACCAATATCGTAAGAGCCTTCTTCCATTGCAAGCCTAGTTGGCGCAATTGAGCTCTCAATTATTGGATTGGGATCCCCATTTGGGAAGAAGCCGTTTGGGACAAGATTTCTAAAGGTTACAGTTGCACCTGCTTTTTGGAAGGCAAGAGCTTCTTCAAATCCAGCTGAACCGTTTAAGAAGTCAAACAAAACTTTAAGGCCCTTTAGAGAACCCTCAGAAACGCCAGCCAGAGCCATGGAGTAGTTAATGTAGGAATCTAATTCGTTTACAACAATGACCTTGCCTGGTTCTTGTGTGCACGGCGCGTTTTTGCCATCAACATAGTTGGCTTTAATCTTTTCAATTCCACCCTCTGGTCCGTTGCCATATGCTACAGGAAGTAATTCCTGTGCCATGAGTTTCATGCCCACATATTCACCAGGATTATGGGAAGCTGTGACCATTATGCCTGCACTTTCTCTATGTTTCATACAGGTGTAGTAGAACTGGCAGGTTGATATTGGAAGGGGATTTAGAAAAACATCTATTCCTGCTTTAGTGAAGGTAGCGGTAAGACCCTCCACCAGTTGTGGAACATATAATCTTGCATCTCGGCAAATTACAACAGAAGAGGCTTTGAGGTTTTCTTTGTAGTAAAGAACTATGGAATTGTATAGGCGCTCTCTTATTTTGTCGGTTAGGTTTTGCTCTTTAGTTCTGATGTCGTAAAGTTTAAACATCCCAAGTAAAAGATCATTCATTTTGGCAAAGCATCTCCTCTGAAAGTTCCTCTCTTAAGATAGCTTTTTTTCATAGTCCTTTGCAATGCAAAAAAAAGCTGTGCAACCAGCATCAAGCCAGTTGTCACAGCTAAATCCCCAATCCTAAGTAGCAAAGCTTAATAATTTTCAGCCTTTACTTCAAAATAACTCTGTGGGTGGTCGCAAGTTGGGCAGACTTCAGGAGCCTTTGTGCCAATTACAATGTGTCCACAGTTGCGGCATTCCCAAATCTTGACTTCGCCTTTCTTGAAGACTTCCTCATTATCCACGTTATGAAGAAGGGCTCTGTATCTTTCCTCATGATGCTTTTCAATAGCAGCAACAAGGCGGAATTTTCTTGCCAGCTCTGGGAAGCCTTCAGCATCAGCTGTTTTGGCAAAACCATCATACATATCTGTCCACTCGTAGTTTTCGCCATCAGCAGCAGCGCTCAAATTTGCAGAGGTGTTTCCCAATTCACCCAGCTCTTTGAACCACATCTTGGCATGTTCTTTCTCATTGTCAGCTGTTTTCAAAAAGAGGGCTGAAATCTGCTCAAAGCCTTCTTTTTTAGCCGTGGAAGCAAAATAAGTGTACTTATTTCTTGCCTGTGACTCGCCAGCAAAAGCTGCCCAAAGATTCTTCTCTGTCTGAGTTCCTTCATACTTGTTCTTGTTCATTTTATCCTCCAAAGTCATCTTTTTATCCCGATGACTTTAATTAACAATAATTATTCCTAATTAGAATCTTTTACTATTATAATTGATTCCTATAGAAAAAAGCAAGAGTAAAGTTGAAACCTCATAGAAAAAACCTAAAAAAAATGTTAGATAGAGAAATATGAAAAAAACTTTGATAGCTCTTCTGACTTTTTGCATTTGCTTTAGCCTCAATGCTAATATTACTTCTGACTCTAATATCTATATAAATGGAGTTCACGCAATATCCATAACGGCAGAAGGGCAAACAGCCTTTTCCTATACAGCTCCCACAGATTTAGGAAGACCAACCGTTGCGGTGGTACTATCAGGAGGCGGAGCTAGAGGCATGGCTCACATAGCTGTTCTTGCAGCCCTAGAAGAAATGGGAATACCGGTGGATATGGTTATGGGAACGAGTATTGGAGCCTTAATTGCCGGCCTTTATGGTGCAGGTTACAGTTCTGGCGATATAAAGCGTCTGGTAACAGAAAACGATTTAACACAACTTTTCACCCAAATTCTTGAAACCGATTTCCAGCCACTCATAGAGCCTTTTGATAATTCTAGGTTTAATATCTTATCTCTTGCAGTAACAGAGAAAAACGTAGGCGAGACTTCTGGCATTATTAGCGACAAGAAGATACTTGCCTTCTTCCATCAAATACTCAGCCGTATCCCAGAAGATATAAGTTTTGATGATTTACCCGTTCCATATAGAGCTGTTGCAACGGATGCCACCAGTGGAGACTACGTTTTATTTGAAGGTGGCTCATTGATAGATGCAATGCGAGCTAGCATGAGTATCCCACTTGTTTTTGATGCCTACGAGGTGGGAGACC
This sequence comes from Coriobacteriaceae bacterium, assembly GCA_963656005.1. Lineage (GTDB taxonomy): Bacteria > Spirochaetota > Spirochaetia > Sphaerochaetales > Sphaerochaetaceae > UBA9732. The sequence continues at coordinate 3,786 of CAVKHB010000056.1, read as the reverse complement.
TCTATCTTTTGGATGGTGGACTTGTGGACAATATGCCACTTACCTACGCAAAATCCCTAGGTTTTGACATTGTCATTGGCGTGGATTTAAAGGCCTCATCAAAGTTCAATGCAGACGATATGCACACCATAACTGGTGCAGCAAATGCAACCTTTAACTTGGTGGTAGTCAACACAATTAAAAATCAATATTCCAGTGCCGACCTAATCCTTACTCCTATTGTGGACGATATTGTTGTTCTTGATTTTAGCAACACAGAAGCAATAATCCAAAGGGGTAGAGATGAGGTTGAAGCTCATTTAGAGGAATTGGAAGAAATAGCTGCTTTGTTTGAAGCAGATTCAAGTTTAGTTAGGGATCCAGATAGGCTAGGCCCTTATTTCTCCCTTCCTGAAGCGGGAGAGGAAAATACTTCTGAAGAGAGCACAAAGACCACGGTACAATGGTCTAAATTGATAGCAAACGAAGAAAAAACAGGTGCAATGTCAAGTTCTAGACTATTGTTGGGTGTATCAGGGGTGTCGGAGTTATACACAAAATTCTCTGAAGCCTCTCCAGTAGTCCTTCAATTTTTGCCAGATATGAGATTTAGCCTGTTCTTAAAAAAAGTAAACAAAACCGAGTGGGATTTATCTCTTAGCGCCTATCTTGGTGACAATTTCTCCCTTGCTGCAGATTTCTTTTATCCTCTCTCTGGTGAAGACTCCAGGTTCTATTTCAAGCCTTCAATTTCCATTACCTTAGGCTCCGTTTCAACCATCTCCAACAGAGCAAATCCAAAGCCCGTTAGTGCAATGGATTTTAACTCAAAAGTTGAATTGTCTTTTAAGTACACAGATGGTAAATGCTTCAACTTGAATGCTGGCTTTGCAAGTAATTTTTATGCAGTTGGAATGACAATTGACGGTTCAAAATCTAAATTTACTGCCTTGCCAACCCTTTTCTTCAATGGAGTTTGGTATGGCAACTATAGTCAAAATTTGTTTGCAACAACTGGACTTAGAGTAGATTTTTCTAGTAGTCTTGGCTTTTACAAGAACGCTGCAACCTATGTCCTAGGAGCTTCCTACAAACAGCATGTCCCAATCACAAGCAAGATAAGCCTTGCTCTTGATGCCGTATTCTATACAAGTAGAGAACCCATGGAGTATATAGCCTCCTACAAGCGCTTTGGCGGTTGGGATGGAATCCCCGGAGCCTCCAACTCCCTATACGCAAGAGACGTCATCACTCTTGGTGTTGGCGCTCAATACGGACTTGGTGGCTTCTTACCTTCCTTCTTGATTGCCGAAATTCGTGCGGGCTGGAGAAGTAAGGCCGATGCCTTTACCATCTCCTCTCGGGGTGTTGCACCTGAAAACAAGTGTACAGCACCTTTTTCTGAGCTAGCGGACTTTGATTTGGGCTTTGGTTTTGGGTATGGAGTACAAACGCCAATTTGCGACTTAATTATCGGGCTTGGGATATCTATTGACGGGGAGTTTGCAGTCTACTTCAAATGCTATTAAGCCTTCTTGAAGAGTATATATTTCTCTATTGGGAAAAGAACTAGCGTGTAGACTAGACCTGATAAGATGGAGCCAAGTGTTGGGCCTAGTTTTACAAAAAATGCAATACCTGTACTCATGAAGAAATTGGCGAGGACTCCGGAAAGCCACGTTGCTACAACAATCAAAATAATGAGTATTGCTATATAAATTGCAAAATAGTATTTGGGTGCATTTGTCTTGAAATTGCTTTTCATGTTGCAAATATAAGAGTAAGTGTTGGCAAGTAGGTGCGAGGCAAAGAAAGGTAGCAAGTAGCCCCAATTACTGTTGCCAGTGCCCAGAACTCTTTCATTGAAAACGCCTGCCATAAATTGTGGAAGAGGGGCTTTCCAGCTTTTAAGCAACAGAAAAAGCAAATTTACTGTGGCTATTTGAATAACGGCTCCAATTGCACCAATTAATAAGAATTTCAAAAATTGTGTACTCGTCTTGTCTTCTTTTAATTTCATGCTTGGCATAATAGTCAAATATCTCTTAAAAAGAAAGATGCCCGGGTTCTTCTCCGCCCGGGCACCAATCACACTAAAAGGAGGTATGAAAAAAACTGTTGCTCTGCCTTTATAGTAGCAAGAACCGTGCCAAGTCCTATTTTCCTTCTATTTTACTTGTTAAATTGAGGTTTGCACTGATTTTATTAAATCTTGGCCAAATATCGTTGTGAAAAAAATGAAATTGGTGTGAAAAAAATTCACAGTTGCAAGTTGTAGTCAATTGTAACAAAACCCTAAAATTCTTAAATATCAACCTTGGCAACCTAGGGCTCATTCGTTAAACTTAGGAAGTCATAGACCATTAGTCTTTGACCGTTATATTTCCCATGATTTGGAGGACTAACTAATGAAGAAAGTTGAAGACTACATTATCAGCATTCCCGATTTTCCAGAACCCGGAATTATTTTCCGTGACATCACGGGCGTTTTGCAAGATGCAGATGGCCTAAAACTCGCTATTGATGAAATGGTAAAGCTGGTAAAGAAGGTTGATTGCGATGTCATTGCTGGAGCCGAGTCAAGAGGCTTCATTCTTGGTGTTCCAATTGCATATATTCTGAACAAGCCTTTTGTTCCAATAAGAAAGAAAGGTAAACTTCCTCGTGAGACAGTCTCTGAAGAGTATGATCTCGAATATGGAAAAGCAACCATTGAGATCCACAAAGATGCTATCAAACCAGGTCAGAAGGTAGTTCTCATTGATGACCTTGTTGCCACAGGCGGAACCATGAAAGCTTCTGCAGATCTTGTTGAAAAGCTCGGTGGTGAGGTTTCAGAAATTGTATTCCTTCTTGAGCTTGCAGGCCTCGAGGGCAGAAAGGCTCTTTCCAAGTACCGCGTAGAGTCTGTTGTGGTTTACCCGGGCAAGTAACTTTTTTCAAAAAGCTCGCTCATATTTTCAATCAGCACCTCTTTTGGCACCCCAGAAGCAAGCAGTTGTGCCCGTGTCCGCATTCCCCACGTGAGAATACGCATCCATGCCTTTGCATTAAGCGCCGTCCTGTAATCTACCTCGCTATCTCCCACATACAAGAGATTTTCAATTTTGCAGCCAGCTTTTTCGCAGAAGGCCTGCACTGCTTGGCCCGATGGCTTTGGCTCATATCCTCCATGCATTCCTACAATCAAAGTGAAATGATTATGAGGAAAGAAGTGCTGAACAATTGTTTGAGCCAACACTTGTTCCTTATTTGAAAAGACCCCAATTGCAATATTTTGGCTTTCCAACCAGTCAAGATATTCCTGAACTCTAGGGTAGATTTTGGTGTATTTTACTGGGCTTAATTTATAGTACTCAACAAGTTGAGTGAAAGCTTTGTCAAGGTCAACGTCTTTTAAGTTTGCACTTTCTACTGCGGCCTTTATTGCATTTTTCAGTCCATTTCCTACAAAGCCCATGCATTGCTGATCTGTAAAATTTGTACCAAGAGTTTTGTTTAGTGCTGCATTGATGTCCCCAACTGTATCCAAAATGGTTCCATCTAAATCAAAAAGAACTGCCTTCAAAGTAAACATGCCTTGATTATACGATTTTTATAGGATTTTGCAAAAACCTTTCCATTATTCTATTTCACAAGTATCCCAGTAACCACTTTTCTTAGACCCCTCGCGAACTACCATACCTTCTTTTTTGAGTGTATAAATTGCATTATCAATTGCAGTATTTGACAGCTTTAAGCTTTTTGCTAACTGAGCAATTGTGATATGAGGATTTTTCTTCATTTCTTTGAAAATTTTTTTTTGGG
>CAVKHB010000055.1:0-8037 GCA_963656005.1 Coriobacteriaceae bacterium | reverse complement strand
GGCAAGGGTAATGGTGTAGCCGTTGAAGTTGATGGTGCCGTTGTTGGTCAGGCTTGAGATGACGCAATTGCCGGTGAGGGTCCAGGTGGAGCCTGCTTCAATTGTGACGACGGCGTTGTTGGATACGGCGGTGCCACCTTCTTCGTTGGCGACGACGTTTATAGTTCCGGTGAAGGAGCTGCCGTTGCCAAGCGTAAGAGTTAGTGTGGAGATATCGTCTACACGGATGTCGCCCTCTAAAACCTGATTTGAGCAGGTGATTGTGGCCTGTGCTCCGTTGCTTCCTGCTGTGCCCCAACCGCGTGTTGCGCTGTTGCCTGTGATGTTGAAGAGGTAGGAAGAGCTGTCCAAATTCAGGATTGTGACGTTGGAGAGGGTGATGGTGCAGGCTGTGTTGGTGATGTAGAAGATATCGCCGTTGTTGGAAGTGAGTGTACCGCCTGTCATGGAGAAGGAGGAGGTTCCAACTGCTGCATCGCCCGACATTGACTGGTAAATCATGACGTTGTGGACGTTTTCGCTGGAGCTTGTGCCCTTTGTGTCGCTCATGTTGCCATAGACTGTGCAGTTTTCGAGGGTGATGCTGTTTTTGCCTTCTATGACCAGGGCCTCGGAATTGTTGGCTGTTAAAGTGGCGTCTGAGATGGTGATATCGGCTGTGGAGTAGACGGCTGGTGAGTTGTAGCCATTGCTGGTGTAGGTGCCACCGTTAACTACTACCGTTCCGCCACCTCTGTCTGATCTGATGGCTGCTGAAGAATTCCCGCTTGTCTCTACTGTAAGATTGCTTGCGTATGTTGTGCCACCGCCTGTGGTTTGAATGCCGCCAGAGTTGTCCTGATAAGTTGTTATGGTGCTGTCACTTATTGTCACTACTGTGCCTGTGCCGTAACTGAAGACGCCGTTGCCATTTTGTGCATTAGAGGTAATTGTAGCATTAGTTATGGTCACGTTTGCTCCATCTGTGGCAAGTAGTGCAGCATTCATTCCGTAGAAGTCGCCACTTTCTGTGTTTGAGGTTGAACCAGCACTTTTGTTTACAGTTATGCTGTTTAGGGAAACGGTTGCGCCGTCCACTCTTAAGGCATTTTCATCATCTCCAGTGGACTCATAAGATGTGTTTTCATAGGTGCCGTCTTCACTTATTGTGTTTGCACTTGTTCCCTGAGTTACTGTCTGTGAGCCACCGCCAAAGGAGCCTTGCCCTGGGCCGCCTTGTCCGCTGGGGGCTGATCCTGAGCCTTGCCCTGGTCCACCTTGACCGCCCTGTGGTGGCAAACCCGGGGCTTGAGAGCTAGATTCCCCTTGTGGTGGCAAACTTGGAGCAGACGTATTGGTATTATAGGCCGATTCTGTTGTATCTGTAGAAGCTGTTGTGCAAGAAGAAAGCAGTAAAGCAATGCTGATAACTGCCATTAAAATAGTCTTGTAAAAATGTTTCATGGTTTATCCTCCATGACTAAGTTTTAACTTGCGAACCTTGAACTAACCTTGAAAAAGTGTTTTTGGTTTATAATAATTTTCACTATGAGACTTTTGATAATTGAAGATGAAAAAGGCCTTTCCGAGGCTATCTCCCATATGCTAAAAGCAAAAGGGTGGCTTGTAAGTGCCTGTTATGATGGGCTTAGTGGTTTAGAGGAAGCTCAAACGGATCTATATGATTTAGTTATTTTAGATGTGATGCTTCCCAAAATGGATGGTTTTACTATTTTGGCTAGATTGCGTGCCGAAAAATTTTCAACTCCTATTCTCATGCTTACTGCAAAAGCTGACTTGGAAAGTAGGGTGAAGGGCTTAAACGGAGGAGCAGACTACTATCTTCCAAAACCGTTTGAAATGGCAGAGCTTCTTGCTTGCGTTAATGCTCTTTCAAGACGGAAAGATACTTCTCTTGAAAGCAAAAATCCTTCCTTTGGAGATTTGGAATTGAGCCCAAGTCAAGGTGAGTTGTCCTGTAAAAGTTCGGGAAAGTCTGTAAAGTTAAGTGTTAGAGAGATAAATCTTGCTGAACTTTTAATGACTTCAGCAGGCCGTATTATCTCAAAGGAGCAGATTGCCGACAAACTTTGGGGCTTGGAAAGTGATAGCGAATATAATAGCACTGAAGTTTATGTTTCGTTTTTAAGGAAAAAACTGAGCTTCATAGACTCTAAAGTTTCAATAAAAGTAGCTCGTGGTATTGGCTATTATATGGAGGCCTAAGATGATAAAACAGCTGAGGAAACAGCTTATTTTTATAATGATGGGTTGCTTTACAGTAATTATAGTGGCTTTGATTGCCCTCATTGCTATAGCACCAGAAAGAGAAAAGAAGGCTCAAATTAGAACAGCACTAGAAAACTATGCACTGCAAAACAAGCCGTTTGAGCCCACGGACGGGCCATTAGATATGCCCACGGATGTGCCGTCTGACATGCCTTCTGGCGCTCCGTCTAATGCCCCTTCTAATACTCCAGAGGAATCTTCTGACAGTCCTAATAATACTCAAGAGCCGCAGCCTCCAGAGGTCTCAAATGAAGTCTCTTCCCTTAGCCCGCAGAATACGGGGACGTTTAGAGATTTTGGTGGTAACGCAATAAATATAGAAATTAACAACGATGGAACAATGTCCTCATGGTCAACGAATCGTGAAAATTATTACGATGAAGATACAATTCAGGCCATTGTTTCCCTTATTCAGAAAAGTAACGAAGAGTTTGATAACGTAAAGGGGTACTACTTTTTATGCCATAAAACGCCCGCTGGATATTCTTACACCGTTCTAGATGCAACAGCAGCCGTGTTGGATAGCAAGAGAGTTTTCACGTGGGCTGTTGTTGGTGGCCTTGTTGCTTGGGCCGTCCTTTTTGCCTTGAGCTTGAAATTATCTAGCATGATGATTCGTCCCATTCAGGAAGCCTTTGAGCGCCAAAATCGCTTTATAGCCGATGCTGGCCACGAACTCAAAACGCCAATTGCAGTAATACAGGCTAATGCCGATGTCCTAGAGTCTGAGCAAGGTAAAAACAAATGGCTGTCGTACATCAAGACAGAGACGCACCGAATGGATGGTCTTGTAAAGGATTTGATGTTCCTTACTTCTATGAATGGGATGGAAAATGAGAATGGCTCGGTTGATTTTTCAAGTGTTGTGAAGGGTTCTTCTCTTCCTTTTGAAGCCTTGGCGTTTGAAAAAGGAATGTCATTAAATATAGAGGTTCAAGATAATATCTTTGTTCATGGTAGTTCGTTTCAACTTGAAAAGCTTGTTAGCATTCTTCTCAGTAATGCTGTAAAATATGGAGAAAAAAACGGCTCAATAGATATCGAGCTATACGAGAAACATAAAAATGCCTGCTTGAAGGTGCGAAATACGGGCATTGGGATTCAGCCCGCCGATAAAGAAAAAATCTTTGAGCGCTTCTACAGGGTGGATAAGGCCAGAAGCCGAGCCGATGGTAGTTATGGGCTGGGTCTGGCCATGGCAAAAAATATTGCAGAAATCCATCACGGAAAGCTATCCGTTGAAAGCGAATATGGAAAATGGATTGAGTTTTCCTTTGAGATGAGAGGCCTTTAAGCAGAGGCCTTTAAGACCCTTAGGAGTCTAAGGCCCCTAAAACAATCTTATTTGCCTCTTTCTGCCATCAAAATTGCAATTTCTTCCTCATTGATTCCTACCATTGCTTCTCCTAGGTCTTCAGAAAGTTCTGCAATTAGTTTTGAATCTTTATAGTTTGCAACGGTTTTTACTATTGCATTTGCGCGCTTTTCAGGATCTCCTGATTTAAAGATTCCAGAGCCAACAAAGACTCCTTCTGCACCAAGTTGCATCATTAAAGCTGCATCTGCAGGTGTTGCTACTCCACCAGCTGCAAAGTTCACTACTGGAAGTTGTCCATTATTATGCACGTATTGAACTAGCTCAAAAGGAACTTGGAGCTTTTTTGCAACTTCAAAGAGTTCGTCTTCCCGCATGGAGATAATCTGTCTGATTTGGGAATTCATCATACGCATATGGCGTACAGCTTGGATAATATTTCCAGTGCCTGCCTCTCCCTTTGTCCTTATCATGCAAGCTCCTTCAGCTATTCGGCGTAAGGCCTCACCTAAATCTCGTGCCCCACAAACGAATGGAGCCTTAAAATCCCATTTGTTGATGTGATAAACGTCATCGGCAGGGGAAAGGACTTCACTTTCATCAATGCAGTCTATGTCTATGGCTTGAAGAATTTGGGCTTCTACAAAATGGCCAATTCTGCATTTTGCCATGACCGGAATTGAGACGGCTGCCTTAATTTCCTTTATCATTTTTGGGTCACTCATTCTTGAAACACCTCCAGCGGCTCTGATATCGGCAGGGGTTCGTTCAAGCGCCATTACGGCACAGGCGCCAGCCTTTTGTGCAACGATAGCCTGTTCTGGCGTTGTGACATCCATAATTACACCACCTTTAAGCTTTTGGATGGCTTTTTTGTTAAGTTCATACCTTTCATTATCAATTTTATTCAACATGGTTTTCTCCAACAGTAATAGAATAGTTTGGAATTGACATTATTGAAATAATCAGAATTACTTTTTATAATAAGGTCAGATTTAATGTCAGTTTGAGGTTTTTGTGTTAACATATAACTTAAAAAACACCCAAGATCCGCTTTACCTTGCCCTGTACAACTCAATAAAGGCCGATATTCTCAACGGTAAATTACGTCAAAACGAAAAACTTCCATCCAAGAAACAACTGGCTTCATATAACGGAGTCAGCGTAATTACTGTTGAGAACGCCTATTCGCTTTTGGTATCTGAAGGCTACATCTTCTCCAAACCTAAAAGCGGGTTTTACGTGTGCGACCTTTCCTGCGACATCCCCCACGAATTTGCAATTAGCCACCCAAAGCCCGATATCCCTGTTTTGTCTCAAAATGATAGCCTAAAATCTAAACTTATAATGGATTTTTCAAACAATCAAACACCATCCGACCTTTTTCCTTTTGAAAATTGGCTTAAGGCAACGAAGAAAATATTCTCTGAAAAGCGTGAGAATTTGCTAGAAAATTCATTGGGACAGGGTATCTTGCCACTACGTCACAGTATTGCTAAATATCTTCGGGAATACAGAGGTTTATGGGTTGATGAAAAGGACATAGTTGTTGGTGCTGGAAGTGAATATCTTTATGGAATATTAGTGCAACTTCTTGGCCGAGACGCCATCTATGGAATTGAAAATCCTGGATACAGAAAACAAGAAAAGATCTATAAGGCTCAAGGTGTAAGGGTTGAATATTTAAATATCGATGAAAATGGAATGAATCCAAAGGAATTCGATTCTAAAGATATCGGGGTGCTGCATATAACGCCATCGCACCAATACCCTACAGGCATAATTATGCCAATTTCAAGAAGATATGAGCTTTTGGCGTGGGCGGCTGCCAAGAAAGGAAGATATATCATTGAGGATGACTATGACAGTGAGTTAAGGCTTGAGGGAAAGCCTATTCCTTCTTTTAAGTCTATAGATACAGAGGGCTGTGTTATCTATTTGAACACTTTTTCCAAGACCTTGTGTTCTACTGTGCGTATTAGTTATATGGTGTTGCCGCCTGAGCTTCTTCGTAGATACAATAGCGAGCTTTCATTTTATTCTTGTACGGTGCCTACCTTTGAGCAGTATACGTTGCAAGAATTTATGGAAAACGGCCGGATGGCTTGCCATATAAGCAAGTTGAGAACCTGTTACCGAAGAAAAAGGGATGCGCTGATAAAGGCTATAAAAAATAGTAGGCTGGCTCCTTTTGTGGAGATTTCACAGGAGAAGGCTGGATTGCATTTTCTTATGAAGGTTTCATCTCAAATTGATGAGGAGAGTATTGTTCAAAGGGCAAAAGAGAAGGGTATTGGATTGTGTACTTTGTCCAGTTTTTACCATGAGGAGGCCTCAAGTAAGGGGGCGATTAAGAGAAATATTTTTGTTATGAATTATGCTACTTTGGATATGAGTAAGATAGATGAGATTGTGGAAAAGTTGAATTGCATTTTATAAGAAAGAGGCACCTCCTGTTTTTAGAAGGTGCCTCTTTTACTAAAAATGGGGAGATTTTTATAAAGTTATAGTTGTTGCATTGCTGCTTATTGTTGCCTGAACAGCATCTGAAACTGTTAGCGCTACATTTCCAAGCGCTAGGGAATTTGCAAAGGTATAATCTGAACTTTCAATTGAACCATTGCCTGTATAGTAAACAATACTGCCATTTTCAAATGCATCGCATGCAATTAGGACATTGCTAGTTACGCATCCTTCTGGGACGGTGAAGGCAAGAATAACGTTTCCTTCATTATCTACTACGGCTAGGACGGAACCTTGGGAAAGGGAACCTTGCTCAAAAGAGCCTGGGTTGAAAGAGCCCTGACCAAAAGAGCCCTGAGGCGCACTTGGCATATCGTTTGGCATTTCATTTGCAGGCATTCCCTGAGGAGCGTTAGGTATTCCGCCCTGCATGCCGCCTTGCATGTTGGATGGCATCTCAGGCTGCGTTCCGCCTTGCATGTTGGATGGCATTTCAGGCTGTGTTCCACCAGATGTCATATTGCCCATACCCTGTGGCCCTTGCATGCCGCCCATGCCACCCTGCATGCCGCCCATGCCACCTTGCATGCCGCCCATGCCCATTGCAAATCCTGTTGTAAGTACATAGCCAGTTGTGCCGGTTCCTTGTGGGATTTGGTTGCTACCACCCATTGCTATAATGGTTCCACCTGTGTAAGTAAACCTATTGTCTTCATCGCAATCTATTCCTCCCTCAGGAGCACCAGAACCCAAGGCAATCAAAATACCACCGTTGATTACGATGGTTCCGTTGCTATCAACTGAGTCATTTGCACTGCTATGTGCATAGATTAAGCCACCGTTGATGACAATGCTTGAATCGCTAGTACTTGTGTTAATACAGTCGTCTGTGGTGTTGAGAACAATCTTTCCACCGTTGATGGTAACGCTGTGTTTACCTTCAATGCCTTCTGGAGAAACGCCATCATCATTGCTTATACCGTTTGTGTAGGTGTCTTCTCGTGGGGTCGCATAAGTTGTAATTGTAATAAGACCATTATTAATGAAGACATCGGCACTTGGATCATTTACTGACGAAGTTGTATCTCCATCCTCGGTTGGATTAAAACCTGCAGTTAGTCCCTTACCGGCTGATTCAATTGTAAGTTTTCCACCGTTTATAAGAATGTAACCTTTGCCGGCACCATATTCTGTTTCTTCTTCATCTCCATCAACTTTGATTCCCTTAGTTTCACAACCCTCTGTCAGGTTCAAGGCTGTAATGTTTACAGTTCCACCATTTTGAACATAGCCATTTACTGGCTTGATTCCAGTTCCGGCACTTGTTTCTGGATTTAGAGTTACATTTACTGTTCCGCTTTGAATGCAAACAACATCATCACTTACAATTCCATGTTTGGTATTGCCAATTACATTCAAAGTTCCTTCACCAGAGATTACAAGGCTACCGCTTGCTTTAACGGCGTTGGTGGTGGTTTCTCCTGATGAATCCGTACATCCAGTTAAAGTGCTTTCTCCTACAAGCACAAGGAAGCAGGTTGAACTGTTTTTAGTCTTAAGAGCCTGTTCATCGCTTCCATCCTTAGAAGTTATACTTATATTGTTAAGAGTAAGAACAAAATCGTTCTCAGAAACTACTGTTATACCTACATTACTGGAGCCTGAAAGTACGATATTATACTTTGAATCAGAAGAAAGGGTGATAGTGGTCTTTTTGGATTTTGATTCTACTGTTACCTTGCCGTCTGCATACGAGGCTTGAAGATTTGAAAGATCAATTTCAACCTTTGTATACTCACTTGCGGTGTACTCATAGTCACTTGCATTATATGTAGAAGGAACTTGATTTGCTGTTGGAGTTACCGTTTCAATTGCTTCTTCATCTGTAATCCAACCGTCTAAAAAGGAGCTGTAAGTGCCGCTGGTGGTTACAACCTCCGTGTTGCTGTTAGTAGTACTATTAGTTGTACTATCTGTGATAGCACTTACGC
>CAVKHB010000054.1:0-8079 GCA_963656005.1 Coriobacteriaceae bacterium | reverse complement strand
TTGTAACCCTCTGTTGGGAGCATATCGTAGGCAACCATACTAAGTAGCAGGATTTTTCTTAAAGTATCAAGCCCAGAAAGATCTGCAGTAGGGTCAGCTTCTGCATAACCTAAGGCTTTTGCTTGTGCTAAAGCTTCTTTAAAAGAAAGAGAGAATCTGTCCATTGCATCTAGCATGTAATTTGTTGTGCCGTTTAGAATTCCACCTGCATTGAAAATGAAATCTGTCTGTCTCGCACAATAAAGATTTTGTAAAATTGGAATTGCGCCGCCACACGCTGCACTAAATAAAAAGGAAAGGTTCTTGTCTAAGGCCTTGTGCATAAGCTCAATACCATGTGAGGCAACTAAGGCTTTATTAGAAGTAATTACACTCTTTCCCGCTTCTAAACATCTGGCCGTAAATTCAAAGGCTGGCTCCGTTCCACCCATACATTCTATTACCACATCTGAAGCGTCGTTTAACACCTTTTCTATGGATTCAACCATCCAGCTCTTTTCTGCTTCCGCTTTACCTTGTCTAACTAAAACAGAACAAACCACATGCTCTGGGCAGGCTTGTAACATTTCGTACACGCCCTTTCCTACAACACCGTAGCCTAGAATTGATATTTTCATCTCTCCCCCAGTCCGTATTACAAAAACACTTGTCTTTTTATTGGGGACAATGTATCATACCCAAAGTAAATTGACAACCCAGGGAGAGAAAAAATGCTTGAAAACTATTTGATTGTTCATAAGAGCATTCTGCCAGATTACTATGAAGCTGTCCTTAAGGCCAAACATCTTATTGAAGATGGAACAGCTACCAATGTCATGCAAGCAACGAAAATGGTAGGAATTTCTAGAAGCACCTACTATAAATACAAGGATTATATTCTTGAACCAACTAAGATATCGGACGGAAGAAAGGCTGTAATATCCATGTTGCTATACCATGAAACTGGAATTTTAAGTGCCGTTTTGTCAAAGATTTCTGAAAATGGGGCTAGCGTTCTTACTATCACTCAAAGTCTTCCAATTAGGGGTAAGGCAAGTGTTACAATTACTTTGGATATAAGCGAAATGCTTATTCCAATTAACAAGCTACTGAAAGAAATTGAAGAATCTTTAGGTGTAGAAAATACAAAACTAATTGCTATTGATTAAATAAGTTAGGAGTTTTTATCTATGAATTATGGAAGCACGAGAAGCGACTATTGTTGCAATTCTCTTCAAGCTGTGTTGCAAGGAATGTCGCCAGATGGGGGCTTATTTATAGCGCCAGAAATTCTTTCTACTGAGTTTGATTGGAAGTCAGTTCTTGGACTTCCGACCTTGCAAATGGCAAAAAAAATACTATGCCACTTACTTCCAGATTTCCAAGATATGGAGACCTTGGTGAAAAAGGCCTATCTAAATAAATTTGAGACTGAAGATCTCACCCCGCTAGTTCAAGTTGGAGAGTATTATATTCTGGAGCTCTTTAGAGGTCCGACATCGGCCTTTAAGGATGTGGCGCTGTCAATGCTGCCTCAGCTGATTACCGCTGCCAAGAAGCAAACTGGATGTAAGGATGAGACGGTGATTCTGACTGCGACCTCTGGGGACACGGGAAAGGCTGCCATGGAGGGTTTTCATGATGTTGATGGCACGCGCATTATTGTGTTTTACCCACATGGGGGCGTTTCGCCAATTCAGAAGGCTCAAATGGAGACGCAGGAAGGTAGAAATGTAAAGGTGTGCGCCGTTCGTGGGAATTTTGATGACTGCCAAAGTGCTGTTAAGCTGGCTTTTGAGAAGATTAATAAGCTTGATGAGTTGAAGAAGGCTCATAAGAGTTTATCGTCTGCCAATTCAATTAACATTGGACGTTTGGCGCCGCAGGTGGTGTATTATTTCAAGGCTTATTCTGATCTTGTTGGACAAAATCGCATAAAGATTGGAGATTTGATTGATTTTGTTGTGCCCTCTGGTAATTTTGGCGATATCCTTGCTGGCTATTTTGCAAAGCTCATGGGTCTTCCCGTCAGACATCTTGTCTGTGCGTCTAATGAAAATAAGGTTCTTACCGATTTTCTCAATACGGGTGTCTATGATAAGCGCAGGCCTTTTTACAAGACAAGCTCCCCTTCCATGGATATTTTGGTCTCTTCCAATCTTGAAAGGCTGTTGTTTTTGGCCTGCGGATGTAAGACAACAAAAGTTGCCTATTGGATGAAAGATCTTAAAGAAAATGGCTGTTTCAACGTAGATCAGGACATTATTTCTACCATTCAGCAAACCTTCAAGGCTTATTGTTGTACTGAAGAAGAAACCATTAGCACTATTGGGAATACTTTCGATATAAATCATTATCTTTGCGATCCTCACACCGCAGTTGGCATGAAGGTAGCCAAAGATTACAAAAAAGATTTTCAAGACGACGTGCCTGTTGTTGTGCTGTCTACAGCATCTCCTTATAAGTTTCCTGCAGCTGTTTCTAAAGCTCTTGGACTTACTTTGCAAGGGGATGAATATAAACAAATTGAGGCTATTAACAAGAAAACTGGCATTGTTGTTCCCAAGAATCTCAGCGCACTTCAAAGTAAACCAATTCTTCACAATGAGGTGATTGATAGGGATGAAATTATAGACTACGTGCTGAAAAGTTGTGAAATCTAAGGAGTTAGAATGGAAATTGTTTGCTTAGACCTAGAAGGAACTCTTGTTCCTGAAATTTGGATTGCCTTTGCAGAGAAAACAGGCATTTCACAGTTGAGAATTACCACACGAGAAGAACCAGATTATAACAAACTAATGAGCTATAGAATTAACATTCTAAGGGAGCATCATCTCACTTTAAGAGACATTCAGGAGGTCATTTCCACCATTAAGCCACTTGATGGAGCCCTAGAATTCCTAAATAAAGTTCGTGAAATAACTCAAGTTGTAATCCTTTCCGATACGTTCAAAGAATTTGCCAGCCCTCTAATGAGACAACTTAGCTGGCCAACAATCCTTTGCAACAGTCTTAAAATTGACAGCAACAATATGCTTACGGGAATCACTTTGCGTCAGGTGGATGGTAAAAGAAAGGCCATTGAAGCGTTTAGATCCATCAATTACAGAACATTTGCAGCAGGAGACAGTTATAATGACCTTACTATGATTCATGCAGCGGATGCTGGTTGTTTATTTAGAGCACCTGCAAAGATTCTTCAAGAAGAGCCTAATTTAACAATTTGCAATACCTATGAAGAGTTCTATCAGCAGATTAAAAACTTCTCTACTTCTGACTGAAGAGTTTTGCAAATTGTAGCAAGATCATATTGAGCAGGACTACATTTTGCGTCACAATCACTGTCATTTGCACAAGCACCAATGAGGGCTTGATATTCTTCTTTACTCATAAAAACAACAGAATGTGCGGGTTTTAGGCCATCAAAACAAGTATAAGCATTATTTAATAGAATCAATTTAGTTTCTACTTCAGAGGTCTCTTTTGCCTTCTTAAGAAAGTATGTGGCTTTTTCCAAAGTTTTATCCAAAGCTTTATCCATAGCTTTATCCATAGTCCCTCCAACTATCGCATTCCAAGATACTCTAGGACAAATTGAATAGTATCAAGCTGGTCGTACACCCGTCTAAAAATATCAAAGCCCCTGAAAGTTTCTACAGTGATAACTGGAATGCGCAACTGCTTTGTCACTGTTGCATTTACACTTCCCTCTGGGCCTGGGCCACTGGAGCCAAAGGCGTTATGACAAATGGTTCCATCTTCTGTTGCAAAAAGAAGATCCAAGAACATGACATCCAAGTCCCCTTTCTCTGAAAAAACTTCAAGGTCTGTGAAAATATAGGTACTTCCCAAGAAGTCCCTAGAACTATTATAAACAATGGCTTCGTGAAGGTCTAAGACAAGGTCTGGATTCTTGTCTGAAATATCGGTGAAAATTGCATAGGCCAAACGTTGGGCTTCGTTGCCATCTGGATTGCCAGGGAAATTCCTATTGAGATCCTGCTTGCCTGTGACGTATCGCGAGTCATTTTTTGCTCCATTTGCATTTGCTGGCGCCAAAATGTACAAATCCCCACTCGATATAGTAGCTTTTTCCAACATGATTGCTGCATACCAAGCAGCTTTTTCATCCCCATGAACAGCACCCACCACATATATTGTAGGGCCTTGATTTTCACTGTGAATGTGAACTACTTCTGTCTCCGAGAGCTCGCCTTCCATCAGCTTATAGCTACAAACGGAGACTTCATACTGCTCTTCAAAGAAAGCCCCAAAATCAGTGAAATCCATATTGCGAATATCCAGATAGCTGTCTGGCTCTATGGCGCTGTAGCCGTTCCACTGAACTTCCACCCCGCACACCGTCACCGTTTGAGCAGTCTGTAGCCCGATATTTTCCGTCTTTTCTTCTGCTTTCACATACTCTTTTTCAGTCTCAGACTTCTTCTGACAGGAAATCAAAAGAACTAGAAGGAGAACAAGTAATAGAGAAAGCAGAAGTCTTTTTTTCATTGTGGGTCCAAAAGATAATAGCCAATGCCATTGGCCATAATTTCTTTGTAAGAAGGCATATTCCCTAAAGAGAGGAACCCGTCTTCACCTTCATATTGCTGGGCAAATTGGACAAGACACGTTAAATGTCTTGCACAGCGCTCTGTAAGGCTAATCCCTTCTTCCGTGTATGGGACTGTGACTGCACCATATACTGCTGCACGTGCGTAGAACTTATCCTTACCCGTAACAACTAAAGATGAATCTATTGCTCCATGTAATCGGCCTTGAGAGGCATTAGCCGTTTCCATGAGGATGGCAATTGTATTGGTATAATCGCCTAATTCCCTGTGGGTGAGGCCATGAAGGTTTGTGGGTGAAGCTTCAATGGAGATGGCCATGTCATCTTCCACCTCCCAAACCGCAAGAGTGACAAGACTTAGTGCGTCCTCGTGGGCAACAATGGCGTTGACTGTGGTGTACTCAGGGGAAGCCTCGTGAAGGTCTACCGTGATGGAGATATTTTCAGTCTGAATCAGCCGAGTAATGCCATAGGCAACCTTCTCAGTAAAAGTGCCATCTTCGCGCCCTGGATAGGCTCGGTTAAGATTGCGTGTCTCACTTCCAGATAGCTGCTGACCAGAAGAGGCGTGAACGTAGACCTCGCTATCTGGCCACTGGTCAATTGGATTGGTAGCGCGGCTTCCGAATCTAAACCATCTAGTGCCATTCTGGGTATCAATATAGAACTTTGTGGGGGCGGCCTCTTGGGGGTCTGTGCAACTAAAACCACTATTGTTAGCCCTTGGAATAACGTAAAGTATACCTTCAGTTGGCTGGCAGTATTCAATTAAGGCTACAGCCGAGATAAAACCTGCTGGCTCGTTTGCGTGAGTCCCTCCAAGAACTAGCATGCTAGCTCCCTCTACTCCGCTATCAAGAATATAAACTTGGGTATCTCCATTTGTTCCTTTTAGGGCTGGAAACCAATCACTAAGTAGCTTAACTTCAGTGACGCCAGGGCCTGAATAGATGGGCTCGGCTTTCCATTGTGAGGTAAAACAGATGGCAAGATAAACGACCATTGCAACTACAAAGAGGCACAAAAGGCTTGCTGTAAAAATGTTTTTTGGAATTCTTTTCATTTTTACCTCACTTGATTAGCAAAAGTCGCAAAATAAGCGTAATCATTACTAAGGCTGCATCAAATTGGAAGAAAACATTGTTTTTCTTCTTAAACATGCAGGTTGCAATTAAGGCTAGGAGAAAAGCTACAATAGCAAGATAAATATACTTAATCACAACAGCCTCCTAGTTTGTCAAAAATGCAAGAGCATTTGAATTCAGCATACATGCCAAAGCAACTGCAATACAAACCAAAACTGGAACAATGCAGTTCTTAAGAACCTTGGAATACTTCAATTCAACAATTTGAGCTGCATAGTTTCCAGCCAAAGCTGTTGGTGGCATTAAGTCACCAAGGCAGCAGGAGAAAGCCAAAACTGAAGCAATTACAATATCGCTACATGAAGTATTTTGAATGATGACAAGAAGGAAAGGAACACCAATGACAGAGGCGGCACCGTAGGAGCTGACAGCGCCAAAGATTGGCATGATTGTGAAGGAAGCAATATAAACAAAAAGCATTCCAAGACCAAGACAGCTTACAACAATCCATCCTCTTGCACCAACGAGAGTCATAACCTGAATGAACATTCCAACTCCCATGAGTTTGGCAAGAACTGGAATTGTCTTGTCCATTGCATCAAGAGCCTTATCCCAGAAGTTAAATTTTTTTCCGGTAAAAAGACCGATTATTGCAGAGATAAGGAATATAAGACAGGTTCCCAATTGTGGGAAGGAAGGAATGACCTTTGAAACTACCAGCAAGATAATAAGAACTATAATTGGAAGATAGAGCTTAAAGCCGTACTTCTTTCCAACTTCCAAATTTAAGCCTTCTTTTAGTTTTCCAAGATCCAAATTCTTGCAATATTTCAGTCCTAAGAAAAGGACGGAGAATATGGCACATGGAATTGTCATTAAAAAGAGCGGGCCACCAAAGCCTATATAAGGCATATCAACGCCACCACCAATGAGCATTGCAGGAATGTTAATTGGGGGTGCCGCCATACCCATGATTGCACCAATTGCAAGTATTGCACCTGCCTTATCTCTTGGAATGCCAATGAGAAGTAAAATTGGAGCAACCAAAGCACCAGCGCTAAGAACGGCTGCAGTTGAAGAACCTGTAATCATTCCGGGAAACATGATGACAAACATTAAAAGGATGAGCATCAAGGCTGGAACTTTGTAAAATCTCGTAACAATTGCAGCATTAAGGGCATCCAAGGCTCCAGATTCCTGAACCACCGTCATAAACAACATGGCGGTGGAAATGATTAGCATTGTGTCTACATAGGTGAAAGTCCCCTCAAACAAATGCCTTAAAGGAATCCCTTGTCCACCAACAAGGGCACCAACAATGGCACCCAAAATCATAGAAACACTAACGGGTAATTTAAACAAAAGATTTGACAGTAAGAAAACTGCCAACATGGATAAAAGACAAATGAGTTCAAGATCCATTAATTAAAAATTTCCTTAAAGACGGAGATTGTATCCTTTGTTGCAAAGACAAGGCTAATTGGAATGTTGTGCTCTTCAGCATAGGTTGTGAACTTATAGTCAAAGTTTGCATCTTCTTTTAGAACAATCAAACTTGCAACTTCCATAACCATGTCAGCGTAAACATCAGAAAGGGTTCCTCGGCGAGCAGAACCACCAATATGGCAACATATAACCTTAACTTCGGGATTGGCTTTTAGGTAGTTTACAATTTCTGTAGCACGAGCAGTCTCTTCAGACTCTGAAATACCGGCAGCTCCAAGGCCCTTTGTACTTGCACCAACAGCAATTACAACCGTCTTGTAACCTTTAAGGTCGTTGGCTGTTGCCGTGGCATTATAGACATAATTTACACTCTTAATCTTGTTGATATTCTTCAACACAGTATCAAGCATTGCAGCATCTGTGCTCTGTCCAAAAGAAGTGATGAAAACTGGGGTCTCAAAACTAAGAGCGTCAGTTGAGCCTACAGTAACTACCCTATTTGAATCCGAGGTCTGCTGAACAAAATCATCCGTCTTATTGGGGTCATATTCTGCATCAATTGTGCCAGTTGAAGGAGTTGTGGCCGCAGTAGAAGCCGTTTCCGTTGTTTCTGCAGTTTCTGTTGTAGCAGCTGTGCTAGACGTACTAGAAGAACTAGATGTATTTGATGTAGTTGCAGTGTTTGCAGAAGAAGAGCTTGAGCTCTTACCACAAGAAACAAAAGCAAAAACCATAAAAACTACTAAGATTGAAATGAATAATTTCTTCATATATAAACCTCCAATTTTGAACTATTCAATTACTATTCCACGCTCTTGAGAAGATTCTCAAGACCTCCATTTACCATATCACTATAACTACCAAGCCCTTCAAAGGCTATAGCTTTTTCAGGATAAGTTTCGCTATAGGCCTCTGCTAGGTAGGAAATACAAGTTATATGTCTCGCAACCCTATTAACCAATGGATAGCCCTCTTCAGGAACATCAAAGTAAACAT
>CAVKHB010000053.1:0-8113 GCA_963656005.1 Coriobacteriaceae bacterium | reverse complement strand
GAATAAAACTGTCAAGATGTTTTTTCTATTTATTTGCGTGAAGCTATCTTATGCGGTAAAATAAAATAAGTTTTATAAAAAGAGGAAGTTATGATACTAACTGAACGACAAAAAGGAATTTTGGAAGGAAAGGAAGGCGAGGTAAAGTCAAAGGTCATGAAGACTCTCATTATGTATGGAGAGACCTTTGGGGCTGAGAAGATGGTGGACATTACAAGTAAGTATGGTCACTTGGTTACATCCTTTGGCCTATCTGTAATGAAGCCAGTTTATGAATTAATGGATACTCTAATTGAAGGTGGTGCAGTTTCAAGTCAAAAGTTTACTGTTGACCCAATGCCACTGGAAAAGGGTGTTCCTTGTAATTTTATTCAGAATCTTTTCTTCAAGGTTATGTACTCCAAACAGAAGGAGTATGATGAACAGCTTAAGAAACTGGGTATTCTTTCTCCTGATGCCTACACTTGCACATGTTATATGGACGAAGTTGGCAATACTCCAAAGGAAGGAGAGATTCTTTCTTGGGCAGAAAGTTCGGCTGTTGTTTATGCTAACAGTGTTTTGGGCGCTAGGGTTAACCGAAACTCTGGTATTTTAGACCTTTTTGGTTCAATTGTTGGTTGTGTTCCTTATTTTGGTCTTTTGACAGATGAAGGTAGAAAGGCAACTTGGCTTATTGAAGTGAAAACCTCTAAAAAGCCTGAGGCTCAACTTTTGGGTTCTGCTATTGGTATGAAGGTTATGGAAGAAGTTCCATATGTGGTAGGGCTTGATAAGTATTTCTCAACTCTTGATGACGAGGCTAAGGCTTATTTGAAAGACTTTGGTGCCGCTACTGCTTCTAATGGGGCTGTTGGTCTTTATCATATTGATAATTTAACTCCAGAAGCTAAGAGATTGGGCAAGGATTTACTTGTTGCAGATTATAAGACTTACGTCATTGATGATGCAGAGCTTGAGAAGGTTGAAAAGAACTATCCTATTATTTGGAAGGACAAGAATGCTGAGCCTAAACTTGCCTTCATTGGCTGTCCACATCTTTCTAGAGAGCAGCTATCCTCTTGGGCAGAGAAAATTGATGCCTCTTTGAAGGAAAAGGGAAGAACAAAAGTTTCTGTTCCTACCGTTATGACGGCAGCTCCTGCTGTTATGGAGGCCTTTAAGAAGACAGACCAAGCTAAGGCTCTTCAAAGTCAGGGGGTAATCTTAAGTCACATTTGTCCTCTTATGTATATGAACAATCCTATGTGTGGAAAGATGCCAGTTATAACCTGTTCAAACAAGCTTAGAACTTATACTTCGGCTAGGTTCTACAAGGAAAATGAACTCTTAGAGATTATTACAGGAGGAAAGAGATGAAAAAGGTTTTTCAAGGCAGAGCCGTAGTAAAGGGTGAAACAGAGGCCATTGCTCTGGTTTCTAAGAATGGTTTTAATACTCTTGCTTCCTATCAGCATTCTTTGATGTTTGGGGACAAGACTGGTAAGTGCTCAGATCAAAATAATCCTGATTTGTACAACCAACCAATGGCTGGTACTGCTTTATGTATGCCACAGACCATTGGTTCTACAACGGGTGGTCTTGTGCTTTTCTGTGCAGCTAGCATGAAAAGACAACCAAAGTGCTTACTTTTCTCAAAGCCAATTGACTCTCTAGCAGCAGCGGGTGCTATTCTTTCAGATGTCTGGACAGATGCTAGTATGCCAACAATAGACAATCTTGGAGACGATTTTTTGAACTATGTTCAAACTGGCGATAAAATCCTAGTCCATGAAGATGGTACTGTGGAAGTTGAAAGATAAGTACTGACAGTACAAAGAAGTGCCTATTAAAATGCCCCTCAAGTGAGGGGCATTTCTTTTACTCAAAAGCTCTTACAAACAAAGTTAAATCTTCATTCCAACTTCGTAGGCTCTCCAAATTACTGAGCGCAAGTTTCCAACCTTCAAGCAGTCGCCAACGAGGTGAACCTTGCCTTCTGTTGTAAGTGGATTTGGAATATAGCCTGCAGAGGAGATTACAGAGTCACACTTGATTTCAATGGTGCTTCCGTCCTTCTTCTGGCAAATGATACTTCCATCTTTAACTTCTGTGAGCTTGGTCTCAAGGTAAACTGGAATTTGATGAAGTTCAAACCATTCTCTGAGGTATGAACTATTTGCAAGACATACGCCTTTTTGTTTGATTAGGTCATCCAGCATTTCAACAATGATTGGTTTTTTGCCTTGAAGTGCCAGCTCGTAGGCAATCTCAGAGCCTGTCAAACCTCCACCGATAATTGCTACTGTCTCTCCAACTGGTGTTCCAGTTAAGAACTGGCAGGCTTCAACTGTCTTCTCAAAACCTGGAACATTCTTTAGGAATCTTGGTTTTGCTCCAGTGGCAATGACAAAGGCATCGGCCTTGAGAGAGGAGAGGTCTGTGATTTCCGTGTTAAATTGTACTTGGATGTCGTACTTTGCAATCTCACGTTTGTACCATGCCAAAAGGTCGCGGAGTTTGCCTTTGTAGGACTCGGCTGACGCTGCCACGAAGGTGCCGCCCAAGTGGTCTGCTTTTTCGTAGATTACTGGGTTGTGACCGCGTTTTTTAAGCACCAGAGCCGTTTCCATGCCTCCAATGCCGCCTCCAATGATGGCCACCGTCTTTGGATTGTTGGTTTTTACAATCTTGTGCTTATTCCATTGCATGGTCTGGGCATTGATTGCGCACCTGGCCAGATGCAGGGAATCGCTGAGGTCTTGGTCGTTTGGAACGCCCTTGTAGTGGCACATGTTAAAGCAGCCGTTGTGGCAGAGGATACATGGACGAATGTCGTCTGCCTTGTCTTCCATGAGCTTTGTAACCCATTCTTGGTCGGCAAGGAATGGACGTGCAAAGCCAGCGCCATCCAACTTTCCTTCCTCAATGGCCTGAGCGGCAACAAATGGGTCTAGTCTTCCTGCGGCTACAACTGGGATGTTGACGAAATTCTTGATATGTTCAACGTCTGCGAGGTTGCAGTTTTCTGGCATGTAAATTGGTGGATGAGCCCAATACCAAGCGTCGTAGGTACCGTTATCGCAATTGAGCATGTCATAGCCAGCTTCTTCCAAGTACTTGGCAGCCTTCTCGCTTTCTTCCATGTCACGGCCTACTTCTGTGTAGTCTTCACCAGGAAGAGCGCCCTGTCTGAAGCCTTTTGTCTTGGATATGACGCTGTATCTGAGCGACACGGGGTAGTCATCTCCACAGACTTTCTTGATGGCTTTAACTATTTCCACTGCAAACCGATATCGATTTTCAAAGCTCCCTCCGTATTCATCCGTTCTTTTGTTGACATACTTCAGTGTGAACTGGTCAAGAAGGTAGCCTTCATGTACTGCGTGAATTTCAACACCGTCTACGCCAGCTTCTTTGAGCTGTCTTGCACTTTCTGCAAAAGAGTAAATCATGTACTCAATTTCCTTCTTGGTCATTTCTCTGGAAGGAACCTTGTCTGACCATCTGTTGGGAGAAGGAGAGGCGGAGGCTGTAATCTTATCAAGGTTCATAAAAGGCTTACTTAGCACGTTCAAAACTGGATTTGTGTAGAGTTTTTCCATCATTTCCGAGATGGTAAAGGATCTTCCAAAGCCTGCTGTAAGCTGAACAAACAACTTTGCACCTGTTTTGTGGAACTCTGGCATCCACTCTTTGAGCTTTTTGTACATGCCTTTGTTCTTGTGAAGCCACTGGCCAAACATTGGGTTGTAAACTGGCTGGCAACCTGGCAATACTAGACCACAGTTGTTTTTTGCAACTCTCAAAATGAATTCTGCGCCGTCTTTGTCAAAATGGTTCTTTTCCATCCAGCCAAAGAGGTCTGTTCCGCCCATACTGGTCAGAACAATTCTATTCTTGATTTCACAATTTCCTATCTTCCAAGGTGTGAATAAGGGGTTGAGTCTGCTATCCATAAAATCTCCTTTTTTCTCTAGTGTATACCAAGAATTAAGTTTTGCGATACATATTTTTAATGCTTTTTAGTGGCGGCGCATATCGGCAATTGTAAGTTGGATGGATTCTTGATTTTTGTAGTAATTACGTCCCATTTTGAAGACAACATCCACAATTTCACCCTCATTGAACTCTTTTCCCACCTTTTGACCTGCTGACCAGTAGACACTCGGCCATTGGTAGGTGCCAAAAGCCAGCATGAGGCGTAGGTGCGCAGAGCCGGGGTCCTTTTGATTTTGCATGGCCTGAATGCTTTGAATTCTTGCACCTTCTATGAGGAAGGTAATTGGATTGTTTTGCTCTCCATAAGGTTCAAAGTTTTCTACTATTTTCATGATGCTTTGGTTGAATTCGGTGTCTTTTAGTGCTACATCAATGACAAGATTTTCATTATCTTCGGTTGATGGGCAGTCTAAGTAATCAATGTCCTCAGAGATTCTTATGGTGAGCTCGTCTACTTTGTCTAAAGGCAAAGAAAAGCCTCCTGCGCATGCATGACCGCCAAAATCTTCAAAAAGATCCCTGTATTTGGACAAAAATTCATGACAATTGAAGCCTTCATTGCTTCTCATGGAGCCAATGGCCCTTAGGTCATTGGTTTGAGTTATCACCATGGATGGGCATTTGAAGAATTTCAATAGGCGAGTGGCATAGATACCTGTGATGCCACGAGGGATTGATTTATCCTGCACTAAAACGAGTTTTGTGCCAAAGCTTTCATAGCTCTTTTGGGCTCTTGGCTGGAATCTGTTCCATACATCTTCACCTAATTTTTTACGTTCATCGTTAAGTGCTATTAGTTGCTGGGCATAATTTAACGCCTCTTCTTGGTTTTCTGAAAGTATCATGTCAATAGCAACATTTGGCTTTCCAAGTCTTCCCGATGCGTTCATTGGCGGTGATATTTGCCAGCCGATATCCGTGGTGGCCAACTTTTTGCCAAGTAGATTCACCAAGGACAAGAATGGTCTCATGGAGTCTCTTGGACTGGTTTCTAGCGTCTTGAAGCCTGCTTTTACAAGTATTCGGTTTTCGTCTGTCATTGGCATGAGGTCGCTTATGGTTCCAATGGCTACAAGATCCAAGATTTCTTGGTATTTTTTGTACAGCAAGGGGTTAGTTGTTCTAATGTAGGCACAAAATAGGCCAAAGAGTGTGTCCAGTTCACTTCTTATCTGGGTGTAGCGCGCGAATTTGCTTACTTCGTTGAGGGCAAACAACGATTTTCCTTTGACAAAAGGAAGGGCTTTTTCAAATTCCGAGCGAAGTTCGTACACGTAGATATCGGCCTTGGGGAAGGCTTTGTGTAGTTGCAATAGCTCTTCGTCTTTGTCCATCACGTAGATGGGGAGCCCGCAGGAGAGGAATTTGAGGAGGCGGCTGCTGTATTCGGGGAGGTTGCCTGGGACGACTTCCTCTGCAAGCCGGTCAGTGATTTCCATGTTCTCCACGCGAGCGGCTTCAATGACCACCGTGCCATTTCCGGGGTAGGCGTGAAGCAGGATGATTGGAGCCCGATAATATTGTGTTTGGGAGAATCTGATGGCCCAGATGCATTTTGCGGCTACTCCTACGCCGGCTAGATGTGCAAAAGGATAACCACAACCCTCTACTTTAGGGTCAATTATTGCACTGGCTGGGGGAAGGAGTTCGCCGGCTAGGTGGTGGTCTGTGACCAAGACATCTAGGCCATGGCTTTGGGCGTAGTCAATCTCGTCAAAACAGGAGATTCCGCAATCCACCGTGATGGCCAAGGTGATGCCGTCTTCAATGGCTTTTTTGATGTTGTCCATTGTGACGCCGTAGGGCTCGTCTCCCATTGGCACCGTGTAGGAGGCATCAAGACCTAGGCGACGCAATTCTGTGATAAGAAGCGCCGTGCTGGTAATGCCATCCACGTCTCGGTCGCCAAAGACGCGTACCTTTTCCTTGTCTTCAATGGCTTGGTGAATTCTATCGCAAAAGGCCTCCATGTCTTCAAAGAGGAACGGATTGTGGAGAAACGATATATCGTTCTCTAGATAGAATTTAACTTCATCTGCCGTGGTGATTCCACGTCCTGCTAAGATTTTGGCGGAAACTAGGTTTACGCCATATCTTTCCTGTAGCGTCTTGATATCATCATACGCTGCTTGTGTGATTTTCCATTTCATCTATATACTACCAAAAAATAAAATTCTACGTTGTGGGGTTGCAGGGCTACCTTGCCTTGCATGGCCTTGCATTGCATGGCCTTGCGACCTTTAGTTAATGGTAAGTGGAATTTGGCTATGTGGCAATAGTTTTTAGAGCTTTTTGGTGGTACGCTTTTGCTAAGCTTTTGCTGGGGCGTTGGCTTTGGCGTTAGCTTGTTAAAATGGCCAGTTCTCCAGCGTTTTGATTGGGGCGTTTACGTGGATTTTTATCCACTTTGTTAGATAGGAAAAAATGCGCACTTCTGCAGCGGGATTTAGTTTAATCTCAATGGCCTGTTGAAAGTCCATGGGCAGGGTGTATTTTAGGTACCTTCTCGCTCCTGGAGGCAAAATTAGATAATCAGTGTCTCCGCAATTTTTGCAACAAGGGGAGCTAATATTGTTGGAAAAAATGAGAATTTCATTTTCTTCATATTGGCGCTCACAGACGGGACAGTACTCTAAATCTGGGGCAAGACCCCAAATTTGTAGCATTTTCCACATAAAACAGATGGTTATTATCTTTGGGCTTTGTGTTTTGGTTTCAAGGGCTAGGAGGGCATTTTTCAATGTGTTAAAAACAGGTTCTGGCTCGTCCGTCAGGGTTTTTGACACAATTTCGCATAAAAGCGCAGCCGTGTAGGTGCTTTCAAGATTTTGCATTATGGCTTCTGGAATGAAACTAGAGACGGCTTCCTCAAGGGAGTAATCGCCTCTTACAGGGTTATGGTAAAGCTGAAATGTTCCTATAGAAAATAGAGGAGCAAGGGCTGTTTTTTTACCCTTGCGTCCTCCGTAAACCATAACGTTAACCAAGCCAAGGTCAGGACACAAAAGTGTCAACAACTTGTGCATCTCTCCCACTTTGGAGGTCTTAACCACAATTGCTTGGGTCTGTATACTTCTTTCCACTAAAAGCCTCAAATGTTTTCTTTAGAAAATATAAGGGATTCTGTAGTTGTGTGATTGATAAACCACAAAGGTTTCTACGTCTGAGACTCCCTGTATTTTGCTTAGTTCATTTTTAAAGAAATTCAGTAGGCTAGTATCTCCGGCAGTTCCAGTTGCAAGACTGACTATGAGATCATATCTTCCTGTAACTACTACAACGGATATAACTCCTTTCAGAGCAAGGAACTCCTGAGCTTTTTCTTCTAGGTCTAGAGTGCTTAGTTTAATTCCCATGAACACAACTTGCATTTCCGGAATGTATTGTGGATCCACAAGTCCTGAAATCTGGAGAACTCCGTCTTCAATGAGTTTGTTAACTCTTGCTCTGACGGTGTTTTCTGTGATTCCAATTTTATCGGCTATAGCACTGAAGGCCTTTCTGCCATTACTGAGTTCTTTAATGATGGCTTTGTTAGTATCATCAAGTTTCATTAGATTTTTCCACTATTCTTAAGGTCTTTAATTGTTGCGATAAGCTCGTCACCAATTCTAAGAAGATTTTCTTTGCTATTAGCACCTACGTGAGGTGTGAGAATGACTTTGTCAGACTTGAGAATTGGGTAATCTGGTGCTGGTGGGTCTGTTGGGTAAACATCTGCACAGTAGCAAGATACCTTTCCTTCATCAAGAGCCTTAACCATGTCCTCTGCGTTGACAATAGCGCCACGAGCTGCATTGATAATGACAGGCTGCTTTGTCATGATGCTGAAGAGCTTTTCATTGAACATATCTCTGGTTTCATCTGTCAATGGCATGTGAATGGAAATGTAATCAGCATCTTTGACTGCATCTTCAACTGTAGGTACGAGGGTTGCAACTGCTGAAGTTGAAACATATTTGTCGTAAGCTACAACGTTCATGCCAAAAGCTTTTGCTCTTTCAGCAACCTTTGTTGCAATATTTCCAATTCCAAGAAGTCCAAGAGTCTTTCCATAAAGCTCAGTTCTCTTAATGTTCTTAAGCCATTCGCCATTCTTCATTCCATTGTGATAGGTAATGATGTGGTTTGG